>DASQHX010000011.1:0-300000 GCA_035631875.1 Nitrosopumilaceae archaeon
CACAACAAATCAGCATCAGTCTCCGAATCACCATCATTCACTGATTCAGTCTCTACTTCATCAAGAACTATGACTAAATCAATCTCAGAGTTACCGTCCTTCACTGACTCGGTCTCTACAAATAGAACAATAACTAAATCAATCTCAGAGTTACCATCTTTCACTGATTCAGTATCTCAAACCAAGACAAAGGTCGCATCCATCTCAGAATCACTATCCTTCACTGACTCAGCATCTACATCCGTAGTCCACAACAAATCAGCATCAGTCTCAGAATCACTATCCTTTACTGACTCAGTATCTACATCCGTAATACACAACAACTCAGTTTCAATCTCAGAGTCACTTTCCTTCACTGATTCAGCAACTTCCGCAAAGAATCTAGCATCTTCCACACAACTTGTTGAAAATACACAAAAAGAAATTACGGTTGATCCAAACAAACCAGATTTGTATGTAACAAGTAGCAATGCAGCCTTGTCAACAGTAAAAGTTGATTCTACAACAAGTGCAACATTAAACTATTCTAGTATAACTCAAACAAGTGGTGGAGCTAATACAGTACAAATTAACAATGCTCTTACAATCAATAAATACTCAAGTGGCGGTTCTCTAAATGTACAGGCTGTCATTCCTGCAAACATCACCTCTATATCAGGTCCTACTAACTGGCTAGGATCACTCACTTTACTAACTGTTAAACCTCTCAATTCAGTTACAGCACCAGTAGAACCACAGACAATTAATACTGTAAAACAAGTCGTAGAACTAGGCTTCGGTAGTACTTCACTAACTTTTGACAAGGCAGTACGCATCTTATTTGTTGGTCAAGCAGGATTGCATGTTGGTTATACACATACAGTTCCACTTACAGAGATTACTGCAACCTGTGCAGATGATACCCAAACTACAAACAATATCTTGCCAGCAGGAGGAAACTGCAAGATTAATGTAGGATCTGACTTGGTAATTTGGACAAAGCACCTTACAGGGTTTGGAACATGGAGTTCATCAAGCTCTGGCTCATCAGGATCATCTGGCTCATCTGCAGCTAGTACTGGAAGTGTAGGGGGTGGAGGAGGTTCAGTAGGGGCTGGCCCATCTGGCACATCAAGCTCATCTAGCAGCTCCACTGGATTTGGCGGTATCTTGACACCAAACTTGAAGATCTACCAAGTGTCATACGATGTTTGTAACCAAGATATAGTAAAGATAACAATAGGAACAGATCCTGGAGCAAACCCAACTGTTATTCTACGAACAATGTCAGGAATAGTTCAAGCACAACTATCCAATGATCAGCCATACACACAAGAAAACGTAAACGCAACAATTCAAAAGACAGTCTATGTGGCTCACATCAATCCAAAAGAGCAATCCTTTGAGGTTGTTCTACTAGAAGCAATAGGCAAGAATATCAATACTATAAGCAAGACAATTCAGATAAACGGATGCAGTGAAACAGTATCAATTGAAAATGAAACACCATTAACTCAACCAACACAAATTGATCTTTCTGCTCCGCAGATATTTGATGTCAAGTTCCAGATAGGAAATGGCACCAAGGTACTGTCCTCTGATGTGACAAACCAGTATATTGATTCACAACCAATGACGGTGTATTCTATAATAAGCAGCTCCACGCCACTTGACAGAGCAGAGCTCAGATTTGTAAAGCTAGGAGACGATATCACAAAGTATGCTGCAGTAAGCATGGATGTTGTACCATTGCAGATATCCAACACCACATACATCATATCTGGAGTAATTCCAAAAGAGATGGCACAAGCTCCAGCTATTACATACTGGATACATGTACAAAATCATGCAGGAAAATCATCAGACTCTGACCAATACTCAATTGGTGTCAAACCAAGCTATTCAACTCAAGGCAATCTAGAAATAGACATACTTCCAGCTAGAGCAGAAGGTACAACTGCAACACCAATTGCATATTTCACCAACACAGGCAAGCCAGTCTTTGGAACAATATCTCTTGTAGCCGATGGAAAGACCGTATACACATCACCATCACAACTATTTGGAGCTGGACAGACTGCAGTTGATCTAAAATGGAAGACATCCACACTTGAATATATAACAAGTCATCAAGTATTTGCAAAGTATAATGGTTATAATGATTCAATTAATACTAGTACAGTTACAGTAACCACATTCCCGTCTACAAAGACACTATCCATATCACAACCAGCTAACATTGGTATTATTGAACAGAATAACCGTACCATAGCAAATCCAATTGCATTACACTCTTCATTCAAGGACAATGATGGTAATCTAAGATATCGGGTAACGGCTCCAGATGGTACCTGTGTCATAGGACCATCTGACAACTGTCTTGTGACTCATTCCACAATAGGACAAGGCAACTTCAAGTCTGTAAAAATAGGTGACCAGATATACAGAGTAAGATATTCTGGCTCAGAAAGCACATTGGAACGATTTACAATCATGTCAGTAGACGCGATAGTCGGAGACTGGAAAGTAGAAATTGTTTCCCAGAATGAATTTGTACCGTCTGCACATGCCGCACAAGATGTGTTCATGCAGGTCAAGTATAGGGCAGTAGAAACATCATTTGTAACAGAATTTTCAAAATAAATTATTAAAATGATTCAAACATTATTTCAATTTAGTTTATGGTTTATCTATGGATAAGTAATAGCTTTTACAATATACGCATCAAGCTCTGAAATTTTTATTCTTTCTTGACTCATAGAATCACGTATTCTTACAGTAATAGTATCGTCTTGCAGAGTCTGATGATCTACTGTAACAGCAAGTGGTGCACCAACCTCATCTAATCTCCTATATCTTCTTCCTATGGCACCAGAGTGATCCAAAAATGTATCATATTTTGTTCTAATCTTGAAAAAAACTTCCTCAGCTTTTTCTGCAAGTCCATCTTTTTTAACAAGAGATAATATGCCAACATGAATCGGTGCAAGATATGGCTTTAAGGAAAGAACGACTCTATCATTTTCTTTATCATCACGAAAACTATGTTCTAGAATGGTATAGAGACTCCTGTCTATGCCCATGGATAACTCAAACACATGTGGAAGTACTTTGACCTCATCATCTAACACTTCAAATTTTTCCTTACTTTTATTTGCATGACTCATTAAATCATAATCAGATCTATAGTTACATGCAACAAGCTCTAACCACCCTGTAGCAGTTTCAACTTCAAAATCAAAAGCAACAGATGCATAAAATGCCTTTTCTTTATCTCCAAGTTTTCTAAACCTACTTTTTGTTACATCAATTCCTGTCTTTTGATAAAACTCTATCAATAATCCAAGATAATATGCTACAAGTTTGTTTGGTAAAATTCCAGCATCTAGAGCTTTTTTACAAGTCATAGTTTTGATCTCATTTTCAACCATAATTCTGATCTCAGTATTTTCAACCTCAGAAAATTTTTCAAGATTATCTAGTTTATTTGGATTGCAAAAGACTTCAATTTCTGCCTGATAAAATTCTCTTAGTCTTAGAAGACTTTGCCGTGGAGAAATTTCATTTCTAAAACTTTTACCTATCTGTGCTATTCCTATAGGCAATTTGCCACGCATTGTTTTAAAAAGCCTAGGAAAATCAACAAAAATAGATTGACATGTTTCTGGTCTAAGGTATGCTGATTCTGATTCAGGTCCTATACCAACCTTAAACATCATGTTGAATTTGTGAGCTTTCTCAAAACTACCTTTGCATTTTGGACAGACGATTTTTTTTTCTAAAATTACTTTATCAAACTCAGTAAGATCAGCGCTTTCAGGCACTACAATAGAAGTAATTTCGGTAATTAGTTTATCTGCTCTAAAAATTGATTTACATTTTTGGCATCCTATGATGGGATCTGCAAAACTAGAAAGATGACCAGATGCCACAAAAACAGCCTCTGACATTATTTGAGAGCCATCTATTTCCATCATTCTATCTCTCCTAACAAACTCTCGTCTCCACAATTCAATGAATTTATTTTTTAGACTAACACCAGATGGACCATATTCCCAAAAACCAGCTTGTGCATCTGCATAAATTTCACAACTTGGGAAATAAAATCCACGCTCTAATGCAAGCTGCATTATCTGATCATAATTCACAACAAATCAACTCCATCAATTGAATTCATATGTAATTATGCTAATTCCTTTACTTTTTCTATGTTTCCAAGATCGTCACGTCTTTCATCTATTGGTGTTTCTAAGATAATTGGAATATTTTTAGAGTTAGTAAATTTTATGACATGAGCAAGACCAACCTCACCAATTTGTCCTAGTCCAATATGTTCATGTCTATCAATATTGCAACCTATCTCGCCTTTTGAGTCGTTTAAATGAACTATTTTGAGTTGCTCAAAGCCTATTGCCTTTCCAAATTTTTCAAGAGTCAAGGTAGCAGCTTTTTTTGTCCTTAAATCATATCCTGCTGCAAAGGCATGACATGTGTCAAGACAAACTCCAAATCTTTTTTCTGGCTTGAGTTGAAATAGTATGGAAGCAAGCTGTTCAAAATCAGAACCAACACTATTTTTTTGTCCTGCAGTGTTTTCAAGAAGTATAGTAACATCATCTGTTGTTTCTTTAGCAGCTTTTGTAAATGCTTTAACTAGTTTTTCTATTCCTTTTTTATCTCCAGATCCTTTATGGCTGCCAAGATGTGCTACAAGGTATGGAATTCCAAGTTTACTACATCTTTTTATCTCATCTATTAACGAATTCAACGATTTTGCAAATGGGTCATCTTCTGGTGAAGAAAGATTTGGTAAATATGGCATATGAGCAACAGTTGCAAATCTATCAATCTTACTTGCTACAAGTTTTTCTTTAAAACTTGTGATATCGTTTTTGGCAAGTGGCTTTGCAGCCCAGCCTCTTGGATTTCTTGTAAAAATCTGAAATGCTGAACAACCCATTGCTTCTGCATTATCAACTGATTTGTCTATAGAACCAGCTATGGATACATGCAAGCCAACCTGCATGCTGGTAATCTAATTGAGGATAATTTAAACTCCTAGGAGTATTTGAGGCAAAATGATGGCAGACCAATTCTAATTTTGAAAACATAACCAAATTTTTAAGGTAAAAAGAAACAAAGAAAATATGTTACAACTTGGCATAAAGGAACTTGCAAAGTATCCCTTCCTAGCGGAAACGGGAGATTATCTAAAAGACAAAGGATTCAACCTAGAACAATTATCAGATCCAGATTGGAAACCAGTGGTTGAAAAGGCATATGGTAGAATTGTTGTTGCTACAACGGGGCAAATTTATGGTGGTGATATTGAAAACCCCGACTTGGAGATTCTCTCTTTTGTTATTAGTATAATATTATTAAAATCAGCAGGAATCTCTACTCTGAACAGAAGATTCTCTCTTGCAGAAGCAAGAAGAGCAGAAAGGTATCTAGAACAAGGTCTCAATGCTTTACAAAAGGACCGTACTATATTAGAAAATCTAAAACTAAAAGAGGAATCAATTAAATCTTCCCTGAAAATAATACAAGATCTTTTTTCAATACGGGTAGAAATGGAAGATGACAGATTAAAAATTCGTATTGCAGATTATCTTAAGCGTGCAATTCATTTTAATGAACGAGAGTGGAAGCTAGTAAATCGTCGAGTGGAAAGTGGTTATGTATATTTATCATCGCATGAGATAGTCAGACTTGTACGAAAAGAACTTGATGTATATATCAATTCAAAGATACAATCAGTTAGTGTATCATTTATTCCAGAAACATTTCGTGAACGTGTAGGAGATCTGGTATTGCTTGCAAAAAAATTTTCTACCACAGTAATTGTTTCCGGTGATTATCCACCATGTGTCAAACACGCAATCGAAGTACTTGATAGAGGAGAAAACTTGCCTCACTCGGGAAGGTTTATGCTTGCTACATATCTGCTAGCAAAAGGACAGACCGTTGAACAAATTGCTCCATTATTTAAAAATGCTCCAGATTACAATGAGCGTATTACAAAATATCAGCTTGAGCATATAGCAGGTTCATCTGGTAAAGCGACAAAATATTCTTGTCCATCATGTGAAAAACTAAAGAGTGAAAATCTTTGTTTTGCTATACCGGAATGTGACGGAATTATAAATCCAGTTCAGTTTGGTACAAGGAGAAAAACAAGTGCTTGAAAAAAATGTAAACTTTGTAGAAGCAGCTCTAAAAGAATATTATTTTAATAACTTTGAGCTGATCCACGTTCCATCTAGAACTTCAGAGCGAGAATTTGGCTATCAAAAATTTAACTCTGGTATGGCTAGACACCTTACAGTAAAAAATGATAAGGATTTGCATTTTTTACTTATGACGCAAGTGCCATCTGACATTTATTGCTCAAACGCTTGTTACTCCTTTCCAAATCTACCAATGTCAGAAAAGGACTGGAAAGAAGCAGATTTGATATTTGATATAGATGCAAAGGATCTGAAACTTGGTTGTAGAAAGGATCATACTTGTTTCAAGTGTAATACCTGTCAAAGCATTAATGAACAACCATCAAAATGTATTAAATGCAATTCTGACAAATTTGATGTAATATCAGTTACTTGTCAGAATTGTATATCTGAAACAAAGAAAGAAGTGAAAAAACTGGTTCGAATTTTGACAGAAGATCTTGTGATAAATGAAGAAAAAATTCAAGTTTATTTTTCTGGAAATGAGGGATTTCATGTACATGTAGAAAATTCAGAATATCAAACCTTGGATTCTAGAGAAAGAGCAGACTTGGCAGATTATATCATGTTTAATGGAGTGATACCAGAAACTTTTGGAATTAATAAACAAAATAGTTCAAAGACATCGCTTCCAGATATTGGAGAAAGAGGTTGGCGTGGGCGCACAGCAAGAGAAATTTTTGGTACAAAATCAAAACGACCCAAAATCATTCAAGAGATACTTTTAGGAGGATATTCAGCCTTTCAGTCAAGACTTGAGGAAATGAAGTATACAATAGGTGTAAGAATAGATCCAAAGGTAACAATGGATATTCATAGAATCTTCAGATTAGGCGGATCTATTAACAGCAAAAGCGGCCTTTCGAAAATTCTTTGTAAGGATTTGGAAAACTTTGATCCATTTTCTGATGCTTGTTTACTTGGTGATGAAAAAGTTGAAGTTTTAGCAAATTGTCCCATCTCGTTTAGACTAAAAAATAAGAAATATGGACCATATGCTGGTGAAACTATTTCTGTACCAAAACACGCTGCAGTTTACATGATTTGCAAAGGACTAGCTGATGTCACTCAATAATAGTGAAAATTAGGCTCAATTTGCAGAAATTTATGCATTTTACAAGATTCCATGTAACTATATCTTTCTAGGTAAGACATTAATTTGACACAAAGTAAGGAAGCGTGATTTTGTACAGCTCATCCACCCAAGACAATCCACCTCCGCGTGATGCGGGAAGATACATCAGAATAGGGATTGCCGCACTTATTGGTATAATAATTTTCGTGATGATAAGCAATCAAGCTGTAGTTTTATTTATGAATGTAAAAGAATTTGGTCATCTATTTACACAACCGCTTTACTATTCTCTTCTTTCCGCTGTAATACTTGCTTCTATAGTACTGATACGAGTAAATATAAAAAATCGTTCTTCTATTGCTTGGTATAGCATTCATACCGCAATAAATTTTTTAAAAAAAGGAAACAACTATTCTATAACTGAAAACATACCAAGCTTTAAAGATTACAAGCTTAGTATTCCTAATTTTATAATTTGGCAAATAACAAAAGTTCTACTCTTTGGTGCATTCTTTGCAAACCTCATGTTTGGTTTTGCAGTTTCATACATGATTCAAGGAAATGATCTTGGTGTGCAAAGCATATGGAATTTGTTTTCACTTCCATTTTCAACACCTCCAACAGATCCCTCGTATTCATTAGACAAAGTTACTCCAATGATTCCAACTCTTATAATTTTAGTTCCACCAATATTAGCTGCAATTGGTTTACGTCTTGTACTTTATGTTGGATTACATAACATCGTTAGGGTCATCATAAACTATGTCCAAGATACATCAAAAGGCAAGCCAAAATTCCTTGATTATATTGCAACTATAGAAGGCATAATTGGTATTGGAATAATTTGGGCCGGCATAAACATGTTTTTCACAGATCAAATAGACTACAACACAAAATATGCTATAGGTGGTACCCTTGCTGTAGGATTTGCTTTAATTGCGTTTTATTTTATTGATAAATTCAAATCAAAAGTAATCATACATCCTTCAAAACGAGATATCTATATCCGCATATTGACAATAATTACAATTGCAATAATTGCAAGTTCAATAATGGCTGTCAATAACAGCATTGCCGATGCAAAAAAAATAGAATATCTTGGTCCATACAAAGCTCAACAAATCGGTGTCAATAGATATCTGGGCCAGCTTGATCAAATCCAGATTACACCCCATGAAGTAAAGCAAAGTTCTTCCATTCAACCTACAGATATACCAAATTATGTGATGCAAAATAATGCTCTACTAAGCAAGATAAGAGTTTGGGACTCGGAAGGAGCAAATGCAAAAATTAAACCTGAAATTGGACTTATACCATATGTAGATTTTGAAAACAATGACATTTTGAGATTTAATGACACGCTATATTGGACAGCTTCGATGAAACCAATTCTTCCATCATCTGTAACTCCAGAAAATATATGGTATAACCAACATCTTGTTTATACCCACGTTGACAACGGATTTCTGGCATTAGATGCAAGCAATGGTACTATAGTAGATAGTAATAATCTCTTCAAACAAAGAGTGATCTATTATGGAGAAGGCGGACTTTTTACAGATACATGGGCTGCATATCCAGTTAATAGAGGTACAAACACTGCTGAACTAAATAATGCATCATATAATGGAAAAGGAGGCATAGACGTATATCCACCAATAAGCCAAATTTTTGAACCAAACTTCTTCCTTTCTTATCCGACAGAACCAATCCACATAATTCGATATAGGGATATTCATGATAGAATGCAATTGTTGTATCCGTATTTCCAATATACTCTATTTAATAATAATGTAGACGCTTTACCTGTTACTGATGGCCAAAAAACATACTGGCTTGTTCCACTAATAGTAGGTTTTGATACAAAGAATGTACCTTGGTCAGTAAGTAACCCATATCTTAGACTTGTTGGTTTTGCATTGTTGGATACCTATAACGGCAACATTACTTTGATTAAAACTGGAGATGATTTCTTTACAAAAATGTTTGTCAGTGAATATGGAAATAATTTTATCGATACACCCTCATGGCTTCAGAAACAACTTCGATATCCAGAGGCGTTATTTGATTGGAAGGTAGACATGTTTAACATGTATCATGTTACAGACACTTCTACATTCATACAAGCAAAAGATTTCTATGAAGTTCCAACTGGACTTCAAACTTATTATGTAGAGGCAAAACCTCCAGGATATGATAAAACATCATTTATAGGAATTCTTTCACTTGAATTACAAGGATCACAGGGAAGAAACCTTGCAGGTTTCATGACTGTTCAAAATGACATTCCTAACTTGGGTAAGATGCAATTTTATCAAGTTCCATTAGATTCTAAGACAAAGCTTCTTGGTCCATCAGCAGTAAGTGAAGCACTGTCTAGAGATCCTGATTTTGCTAAATTGCAAACATTACTTCGAAATCCAAGAATTGGAGATAATATTCTTTACAGAATAGGTAATGACGATGTTTACTTTATTCCAGTATATACTGCGGGTTCGGGTGGAGTTGTTACACAACTTGGAACAATTGCTGCAGTTGGTGCCGCATTTGATGGAGAATATCATGTGGGGCTTGGAGATACACCACAACAAGCCTTTACTGCATATCTTGCTAAACTCAGTGGTATTGCTCCGTCCAATATTACAAGTGCCTTACAGCTAGATCAAGCAAGTAGAATTGCTACTCTAAGAACTATACTAGAAGCAGATAACTTGAAAATTGTTAGTCCAACATCCATACAACTACCGCTTTCATTTGAAGAGGGCAAGACTTCCTTCTTACAGCAATCTGATCTAGATAACGTAAAGAAGCTAATCTCAGATTTCTTGAAGAATTTTGTACAGCCAAGAAGTGATAGGATAATTTTCTGGGAAGAAAATAGCACAGTAAAGCTAGGTACAATTGTGGTTGTAGATAACGTACCGGAATTACATTATATCTCAATTGGGGTAGGTTAGTTGCTTTTAGTCGTAGATAACGGCTCTGTCTACACTAAATCGCTTTTGGATTTTTTATTATACCAAAAAATAACCTTTAACACACTCTCTTTTGATAAAGTGATTCTTTCAGAACTTCACAAATATTCATCAGTAATTCTCTCTGGAAGAACAACAAACATTGCTATGATGAATGCCATTAACTCTAAAATAATAAGACATGCTGTTATAAAAAAAATTCCCCTACTTGGAATATGTTATGGTGCAGAAATCCTTGCACTTACACTTGGAGGTACAATTAAGAAAATGGGCAAATTAAACAATGGAATACAAGAAATTGAAGTCATAAAACCAAATCCCATATGCGAAAATAAAATTAGAGTTTTTGAGAGTCATTCTTACCTGGTTTCAAAACTTGATAGTTGTTTTGAGCACATTGCAAAATCTGACTATTGTAAATATGAAATATTCCAATATGCAAATCATAAAATCTTTGGAACCCAATTTCATCCAGAAATGAGTGATGATGGAAAACTTCTTCTAGAAAAATTCATCACTATTCAATAGTTTTAATATTGTAAATTTATTGTGATTTGTAATGGAATCTAACCACATTCTCTCACTACCAATTGTAAAAGAGGAAAACATTTGTTTACCTCTTGTAATTATTGCAGTATCCAAATATTGGGGAATAGATCTCCCTTTTTCTGAAGCTAAAGAGATTGCAAAAAAATATCCTAACATGAAAGGAAGCATAATGATGGAAGGAATTGAGCTTGCAGAACGACATGGACTTGCTAGTTTGATCTTAAATTCTACTATTAAAGAATTGAAAAAATTAATTGATATGGGAATTCCACCCATAGTTATCCTTCCAGGAATACGTGATACCGTACAGCACGCATCTCTTATTTTAGGATATGATGATATAGAGAAAACAATCTTACATTATTTTCCTGAACCTGATAAGGTTGGTGCAATACCAGAAAAAAAATTTGATGAACAATGGTCTGAGGATGATAAACTCTTACTTGTTTTAGTTCCAACAGATATACTTTCAGAAATAAATTTAGAAAATAAAAAAGAAAAATCAAATAGATTATGTTTTAATGCTGAAAAATTGCGCTTACAAGGAAAATTTACAGATGCTATAACTACATTACAAAAGGCATTTGAAATAAATCAATCCAACTCTACTGCATATTGTTTGCTTGGTGGAATACTAAATGATCAAAATTCTCCTGACGCTGTTCAATATTATCAAAAAAGTATTGCATTAAATCCTAGGTGTTATCTTGCATATCGAGGTCTTGGAAATTTTTATTTAAAATCAAAGGACTATTCAAATGCAGAAAAATACTATACAAAGGCAATTGAAATAAATCAAAATAGATTTGCTCCAATTTATAAAAATCGTGGTTTAGTAAGACTAGAACAGAATAAAAAAACTGAAGCTAAAGATGACTTTGAAAAATACTTGGAACAAATGCCAAATGCCTCTGACAGAACCGGGATCTTAGAGGTTTTAAAAGAATTATAGCATTTGGAAAGGTTTTACAATACTTTGAAGAGTAAAATAACATGGATTGCATTTTTTGTAAGATAGTGGAGGGGAAGATTCCATCAAGGAAAATAACTGAAACTGAGAAATCACTGGCATTTTTAGATGCATTTCCATTAACAATAGGACATACACTAGTTATTCCAAAGAAACACTATACCAAAATTGAGGAAATGACCAAAGAAGACAACTCGGATCTATTTGAGGTTGTAAGAATTTTAACAGGAAAAATAGAACGCTTAGCACCATCTTCTCTTATAGCCATTCATAATGGTAAAGAAAGTGGACAAGAGGTTCCTCATGTTCATGTGCATATTATTCCACGTAATACTGATGATTCTGTAGGACCAATTCATAGTATGTTTAGCAAAAAACCAAAACTTACAAATGACGAATTTGACAATATTACAGAAAAACTTGCTAAATAAAAATCTAATTTCTTAAATTTATTACCATTCCCATTATATATAAAAACTTTAAATTTCACTTTAAATATTATAAAAGCATAGCATATTCATCACAAAATAATATTGCTGTTGCAACAATTCAGGGACGTTACTATTTTAAATTTGTAAAGATGCTCAAATTTTTAAAAATGAATTATGATTCTATATTGCCTACTGAAATAGATCATACAGATAAAAGACTTATTCTTACTACCATGCAGGAAGCATCTAAAATTGCAAGTAATTTTGTTCTATGCGCAGAAGAATTTGATGCAGATCCAACTGTAATAAAAGGACTAATAACACAAAAACTTGAAGCTGGTTTTCATGAACGGACATTAGTTTTAGGAATAGATCCAGGTAATAGGATAGGATTTTCAGTTTTTTACTATCAAAATGAAATTGAAAGCTCAACCTATACATCACTTGATGAATTAATATCACATATCGTTAGAATCTTGGCAGGATTGAAAGCTGATAGAAAAATTGTTAAAATAGGAAATGGAAATATGAAAATAGCTCGTCACATAATTGATAGATTAAATCTTAGTTTTTGTTCACATTTTGAATTAGAATTTGTAGACGAGCGAAAGACATCACTAAAAATTAAAAATCATAACAAAAGAGGAGAACGTGATAAAATGTCTGCAAGGTATATTACCCAAAGGGATGGATATAGACACTTAATTTTACCACTTTCAAGAACTGGCTGAAACATTATGTAAAAATTAGTCATTGTATAAAAAATGCTTATATGATAGTTCCAAAAATATATGCAAAAAATTGAAATTTTTCATATTTTTAAAAACCATACATATTTATATCGCTTTTTCAGTTTTTTCCTGAAAAGTCTGGATAGCTCAAGAGAGACTTGTATAAATTTTACATAAAATTTCTTAATTTAATATAGAAAATTCTGATCCATGCTTAAATACTTAGTATTACTATAATAAATTACAAGGAATAGTGACTGAAGAAAAATGACATGTAAAGGAATATGCACAAGATACAAGGCTCAGAAGCCAGTAGGTACGGGTCGTTATGCGTCAGGACAGAAGAGATGCCAGATTTGTGAAATTTTCATAAAATGGGAAGGTCTTTGGTGTCCATGCTGCGGATACAGACTTAGAACAAAACCAAGAAATCTAAAATACAAAGCAAAATTGCGTGCTAGAGTTGAAGCGGACTCTCAACTAGAATCTGTTGCTGTAAAGGCTGCAGAAGTAGAAGAGATTGAGGTAGAGGCAATAGCAGTAAAAAAGGCCACAATAAAAGCTAAGACGGCAAAGGCTACGAAAAAGGTAGCAATAGTGCCGGTAGCAATAAAGGCATAGCTGACGTAGATTTTTGATGTCCCAAGTCGGTTATAAGAAAAAAACCGTAAAAGTGGACAATCGAGAATTTTTGGTTCAAGTAGTTCCCTTTGATAATGGTAATTTTATTTCAATAACTGAGGGAAAAGAAAAAATTGGTGCTATGATGGTGTCAGTTGGATCTGGAACTCGTATTAGTACAGCTACCGTGATTCCATCAAAATCCGATTCCTTTTTTTTGAAAATGGTTTCTGAGCGATTGGCATCTATTATAAACGGAATATGTGTTGCATCACTTAACATACAAAAAGAACTTGAGTTAGAACCCATGAAAGTACTTATGAATGAAATAATGGAGATTGTAAAACAATGACTGATTTACGGGCTTATCTTAACCAGATAAAAAAACTAAATGAACTGTCTGTTGTAAAAAAGAAAGTATCTACAAAATATGAGATCGCTGCTGTTACTTCGCAAATAGATGGTGGCAATGCAATTTTATTTGAAAATATAAAAGAAAGTAAATTTCGATTAGTAGCAAATCTAGTTGGTACTAGAGCAAGATTTGCCAAAGCAGTAAATGCAAAAGAATCTAACATTCATCAAAAGATAATCTTTGCAATTAAAGGTGCAAAAAAGCCAGAGATTGTTTCAGATGCAAAATTTATGGAAAATAGATCGAAAGACTTGTCTATCTTACCAATTGTACGACACTTTGAAAAAGAATCAGGATCTTTTATTACTTCATCTATAATTTATACACAAAATCAAGAAACTAGGACACAAAATTCATCATTTCATAGATTGATGCCTCTTGATAAAACTCACTTTTCTGTGAGAATGGTGGAAGGAAGACATCTACATCGTACATTTGTACGTTCCAAAGAGCATGGTGAAGATCTAAGAGTAGCAATAACTATTGGTGTACACCCTGCAATCTCCATAGCTGGTGCATATCAAGCAGACTGGGGAAAAGATGAATTAGAAATAGCAAATGCAATTTTGGGAAATAAATTAACCTTGACTAAGACACCATATTCTAATATCAAAGTACCATCTAGTGCTGAAATAGTTATGGAAGGAAAAATTCTACAAGATAAAACTCACAAGGAATGGATGGTTGAAATGCTCAGGACTTATGATTTTAAAAGAGAACAACCAGTTTTTGAACTAGAAAATCTATACTATCGAAACAATCCAATCTTTCATGATATTCTTTCTGGTTATTCAGAACATAGATTGTTAATGGGGATGCCAATTGAAGCTAAACTAAACCGTGATGTTAGACAAGAATTTCCTAGGACGAAAAAAGTTGTTATGAGTGATGGTGGTTGCAACTGGCTTCATGCAATCGTACAAATTTCAAAAAAGAAAGATTCTGATGCAAAAAAGGTGATTGAAAAAACTTTTGCAGCACATAGGTCGTTGAAAATGGTAACAGTAGTAGATGATGATATTGATCCAACTAATGCAATAAGTGTAGAATACGCAATGGCTACTAGATTCCAAGCAGACAAGGACTTGACAATTATAGAAAAAGTAAGAGGTTCTAGCTTGGATCCATCAAGTGATCAAAAAAAATTGCTTACTGCAAAACTTGGAATCGATGCAACAAGGCCACTTTTAAAAAGATCAGAAGGATTTGAAATAGCAAAAATTCCAGGAAAAGATAAAGTCTCATTGAAAGATTATCTAAACTAGATATCTCTCATAAAGCTGCCTAGTTTTGACTAGTTAATGGATAGAGCCAATCATTAATGCAATAAACAAGATTGCAAGATAGGGACTAGAAAATTTGAATAGTGTCCAAGATGTCTTTTCTGATGGTTTAGTTAAAACCCATATACTGAGAATTAACATTATTGCACCTGAAATTATTGCTGTATACAAATAAACATCATTTACTATTTTCTCTCCATTATTTGTAAGAAAGAATGGAATGATACTAAAGAGAACCATCATGAGTGTTGTTCCCGCTATTACTCTCACAGACGTCTTTTCTGATTGTACTGCAGTAAGCATTGGCACATTTACTTTGTTGTAATCCTCTTTGAAATGCAATGTAAGTGCCCATATGTGCATAGGAATCCAGACAAATACTAGTCCAGCCATTACTAATCCAAGATCCCACAAACCATGAGTAGTTACTGCCACATATCCAATCATTGCTGGTGCCCCTCCGGAAAATCCGCCTAAAACTATGTTAGTTCGACTTTTTCGTTTTAGTAAATGACTGTAAACTATAATGTTGTCTGCTAACCCAAACGCCATAAAAATTCCAGCCCATATGCCATTCCAAAAAGAGCTAGTGATAGAAATCGAAAATGAACATGCAAGAGAAATTACTGCAAGAATTAATCCAAAATTTCTTGCCTTTTCAGGAGGAAAAATCCTTCTACTTGGAATTGGTCTATTTTTTGTTCTTTCCATAATTGCATCAATATCTCTATCATGATAGTTGGTTAATGTATTAGCTGCAGCTGATCCTGCAGCAACACCGCCCAACATCAATGCCCATGTAGCAAGAGAAATTTCAATATGATAAATATTTGATGCAGTAACAGCTGCACCAAATGCAGTAAAAACTAAAAGATACCAAATTTTTGGTTTAGTTAATTCATAATATACCTTGATTCTTGAGCTTGCCTTTGTGGTTAACACTATTTCTCCTCTTTTTTTGATCTTTTTTAGTTATTTATAGGTTGAATAAATTCCTACTTTACTGGTTTATAGGGCATAGGCTTGGTTGTTCTTTTCATCTCGATAAAACTCTCAGAACGTTGTACACCTTGAATCCTACCTAATTTTTCTGAAATCAATCTATGCATCTCATCCAAATTCTTTGCATACATGGTAACCAAAATATCAAACCTACCAGTAACCTCGGAAATCTCTCTTACTTCAGGCACTTTGAATAATTCCTCAATCACGTGGTCGCGAAGCTTAGAATCCATGTTTATTCCAGTCAAAGCCTTTACCGTGTATCCAAGCTCTCTATCATTTACAACTATTGTGAATCTCTCGATAAGTTTTCTTTTTATTAATCTCTTAATTCTGCTATACACTACAGATGAGTTGACGTTGATCTTTTTTGATATGCGCGGTACTGAAATATTTGCATCCGCAGCAAGTTCAGATAGAATTGTCATATCTAAATCATCTACTTTTGCCATTTAAAATACCAATTATTCTGAATAAATGGATCTTAATAAAGGTATTATTACAATTTTTCTAAAAATTTTTCATCATTTTATATGAGACCCTTTTTGTAAAGCATCTCAGCTAAAAGCACTGCGCCTTTTGCAGAACCCATTTTTTCGTTATGGGAAAATAATACGTACTTTATACCATTTTCAAAAACTGTATCCTCACGTAATCTTCCTACAACAGTAGACATGCCTCCATCTACTTCTCTATCTAATCTTGGTTGAGGTCTAGTAGGATCATCATTTACTACAAGATAATTTTTTGGTGCAGATGGAAGTCCAGCTACGCTAACTTTACTTGAAAAGTCTTGCATTGCTTTTTTAACGGTGTCAGGATCTACATGTTTTGAAGTTTCAACAAAGACTGTTTCAGTATGACCATCTATTACAGGGACTCTAGTGCATGTACAACTAACTTTAAAGTTTGCAGGAGTTATTTTTCCATCTAAAAATTTACCGAGAATTTTTCCTGTTTCTATTCTTACCTTATCTTCTTCTTTTGGTATGTAAGGAATTATGTTATCTGTAATGTCTAAAGCAGAAACACCTGGTGATCTACCTGCCCCAGACATTGATTGCATGGAAGTCATGATTATTTTTTGGGCACCAAAACTATCGAATAACGGTCTCATAGTTATTGCAAGCCCAGTAGTAGTGCAATTTGGAAGGGGTGCGATAAAACCTTTCCAACCGCGATTCTTTTTTTGTACTTCCAATAATCCTACATGATCATCATTTATTCCAGGAATAAGAATGGGTACATCTGCTTCATATCTATAGGCAGCAGAGGTGCTGATCACGGGTATATCTTTTGCAAATCTACTTTCAATTTCACGTGCGGCTTCGCTTTCTATAGAGGTAAATATTAGGTCCAAATTCTCTGGTTTTATATCATCTACGGATTCAACAACCATATTCTTGACGTATTCCGGAATCTCTTCTTTGATATGCCATCTTAGGATGCCACTATTTGTATCCCTTATTGCATCCACAAACTTTTTGTTCGCAGAACGTTCAGAGGCAGCTATTTGTTTTACTTCGAACCAAGGATGTTTGTTTAATGCTATTACAAACTCTTGTCCTACTGCACCAGTAACGCCTATGATTGCTACACGTTTCATAACAAATCTTCCTTCATACAATTAATATTCCTTTAGCACTAAACCAAAACACACTAAATCCCTTTATGTTATTTCATGGTGTGAAATTTGCGCTAGAAAAAAATGTTTCTAACCACCATGTAATACAACATGGAGGATTTTACTCAAATGGACTGCAGTATGACTCTAGATTCATAGACTTTAGTTCAAATGTAAATCCGCTTGGCTTTCCATCTTCAATAACAAAAATTATCAACAAAAATAGATCACTTTTTTCTGTTTACCCCGATCCTAATTCATCAAAGCTACGAGATGATTTACAAAAATATACCGGTATTCAAAAAAACCAGATAATTGTTGGAAATGGTGCAACTGAAATAATTTATAATTTCTGTCAAGTTTTTCTTCATAAAAGTAATAATGTCTTAATACCTATTCCAACATTTGGTGAATACGAAGCAGCTTCTAGATTAAGTGGTTCTAGAATAACTTTTTTTAAAACAATGAATCTTAATAAAAATATTTCAGAATTTCAGGATTTGGTAACAAAAACAAATTGCATCTTTGCATGTAATCCAAATAACCCTACTGGCGTATTGATATCTAAAAATAATCTTTTGAAAATCATAGAGTCTGCTTACAATAAATCTGCATTTGTATTTTTAGACGAGTGTTTCATTGAACTTGTTCCAGATTCAAACGAATCACTTGTACACCATCTGAAAGAATTCGATAACCTTTTCATTCTTAGATCTTTGACCAAATCATTTGGCCTTGCAGGGTTAAGGATTGGTTATGGATTAGGAAATAAGAAGATTATCGATGTGCTTCAGAGAATAAAAATACCTTGGAACGTAAATGGTCTTGCACAGATGGCTGCAAGCGAAGCACTATCAAACATATCTCACCTTAAAAAAACAAGGAAATTGATAAAAAATGAACTCAAGTTTCTGAAACACTCTATTTCAAAGATTAATGGTTTTATTTGTTATGACTCATCAACCAATTTCATCCTAATCAAATCAAGAATGAATTCAAAGAAAATTCGAGAAAAACTAATAGAAGAAAAGATTCTGGTTAGGGATTGCAATAATTTTCGTGGTCTTGATAACAAATTCATACGAGTAGCCGTTCGTACTCATAAAGAAAATGTAAAACTAGTCAGAGCTTTGGGAAAAATTTGAAATGACCAAAACATTAATGATACAAGGAACTTCTTCTGGTGCTGGAAAGACTACATTGGTCACTGCATTGTGCAGAATATTTTCAAATTCAGGATACAAAGTAGCACCTTTCAAATCTCAAAACATGTCTTCTTATTCATACAAGGGAAATGAATTTGAGATTTCTAGGGCACAGGCCATACAAGCGATTGCAGCAAGAACAGAAATAAATCCAAATATGAATCCAATTCTTCTCAAGCCGCTTGGAAATTATAATAGTGAAGTTTTTGTAAAAGGCAAGTTTTACAAAAAGATGCACGCAAAAGAATATTACAAAAAATTTGTACTTCAAAAGGGATTAAAAACTGCTACAGAATCACTTGATTGGTTACAAAAAAACCATGATCTAATAATAATTGAAGGTGCAGGTTCACCAGCGGAATTCAACTTGGTAAAATACGATATAGCAAATATGAGAATGGCAGAACATTCCAAAGCTCCAGTGATTCTTATCTCTGATATTGATAAAGGCGGTAGTTTTGCTAGCATTGTAGGTACACTAGAATTATTAGAAAAAAAATATCAAAAATTCATCAAAGGTTTTGTTATTAACAAATTTAGAGGTGATATGGATATACTCAGCCCTAGCTTCTACAAATTGAGGCAAAAGACTGGCAAGCCAGTCCTAGGAACAATTCCTTTAATGGAATTTGATATTCCTGATGAAGATTCTCTTTCTGCAAATCCAAAACAGATAATCTGGAACAAAAAATTTGTGCAATGTTTAGATGAAGAAATAGAGAATTTAAGTCATATCGTAAAATCTAATCTAGACATGAAATCTATAGGTGCTTTGATTAAATGATCCTAATACCTGTTTTAGCTATACTATTTGCATTATCAATAGACTTTGCATTTGGTGACCCAAAAAATAAATTTCATCCTACTGTTTGGGTGGGAACACTGATTGGGAAACTCGTACCATTTGTTAAAAATAATAATCCAACTAGTGAGAAGATTGGAGGCTTGATTCTCACAATTTTAGTCACATCTCTAATTGCATCAATACTTTATTTTCTAAATGTTATACTATATTACCTAAACCAATCTAATTTTAATTTCATACTTGGAGTTGTTATTTTTATTTTTTCTATCATGGTTACTGGTTATTTACTTAAAACTACAATTGCCATTAAAGGAATGGAAAAACATGCAACACTAATCATGCAAGCGCTTTCACATAATGATATTGATGATGCAAGAGCAAAACTTTCCATGATAGTGAAGCGAGATACAAAGAATCTAGATAGACAACACATTATTTCTGGAACTTTAGAAAGCATTAGTGAAAACACTGTGGATGGAATTATTGGACCGCTTTTCTACTTTGCAATATTTGGTTTGCCAGGTGCATTTGTCTATAGAACCATAAACACCATTGACTCCATGATTGGTTACAAGACTAGCTTGTTTAGAGATCTAGGTTGGTTTGGTGCAAACTGTGATAAGATACTTAACTTTCTACCCTCCAGAATAACAAGTCTTGTAATGATATTTGCAGCCATGATTCTAAGAGAAAACTGGAGACATTCTCTTGAAATAATGAGGCGTGATGGTAAAAAAACCGAAAGCCCTAACGCAGGATATCCGATGGCAACTTTGGCAGGTGCGCTCTCTGTTAAGTTTGAAAAAATAGATCATTATGTCTTGGGAGATGGAAATTTAGAATTTACCGAGGATCATTTTAAATCTGCAATATCTATAATGAAATTAACTACAATTCTCTTCTGTGCTATATTTACAGTACCTATGATTATGGTATTATCATATCTTGGATGGTGGGTGCATGTTTAAGGGAATAAGTTCGGTCATTTCATTTTTGACAATTATTCCTTCTAAAAATATGGAACTTGAAGTTGTTGCAAAAAATATGTATCTTTTTCCAATAGTAGGTGCATTAATTGGATTAATCATTGGTGGAGCTGGTTATGGTCTATCTTTATTTTTACACCCCTTGATTGTAGGATTGTTACTTACAGCCTCATTAGTGATTATAACTGGAATACATCACACAGATGCACTTTGTGATTTTGCAGATGGAATGATGGCAAAGGGAACAAAAGAAAAAAAACTAAAAGCTATGCGCGATCCAGCAGTTGGATCTTCTGGAGTGATAACAGTTGTTCTATATGCAGGGGGCATGATAATGGCACTTTCTATGATGAAAGGATTTGCAATATTTCAAGCAATTTTGTTAAGTGAACTTCTTGCTAAATTTGTCATGGTATTGCAAGCAAATAGAGGATCGTCAGCATGGCAAGGTCTAAGTTCACCATTTACACAATCTATGAAAGATAAAAGGAAGCTTGGTGTGGCTGCCGCATTAACCATTATTCCTATTGTTCTAATTGGCGGAATGACTGGTGTGATTATAATAATTGTAGGTATAGGATTATCATTTTTACTTCTGGCTGTGGCAAACCGTAGTTTTGGAGGCATTTCTGGTGATGTATTTGGTGCAACAAATGAACTTGTAAGACTCTCATCACTTTTAATTTTTGTATCTTTATGATTGGACTAGTAATGTGTGGTGGTAAGGGCGCAAGAATGAATTTACCAGAAGAAAAACTTCTACTCAAATACAAAAATCCCATCATACAACATGTCACAAGTGCACTTCAAGAGTCTGGTTGTTTTTCAAAGATAATTGGAGCCACAAGCTATCATACTCCAAAAACCAGAGAATTTCTTGCAAGTCTAGGAATCTCCGTCATTCAAACGGATGGAAATGGTTATGTTAATGACCTCAATCAGATTTTACATACTTTTGACGAGCCTGTATTTGTAATTTCAGGAGACATGCCTCTTTTAGATGCAAAAATAATCAGAGAAATTGTACAACTTGTAGATATTAAAAATACATGGACTACAGTTCTTTTGAGCAAAAATTTTCTTGATTCACTACATATCAAAACAGAATATCATGTTCATTATAATAAAAAAGAATATTCCTATTCTGGTATTTCAATAGTGAATCCAAGTGGTTTATCTGGAATGAAACATGTTGAAGAGTCATATGTAATACTTGATGACAAAAGAATTGCATTAAATCTAAATACAAAACAAGATTACGATTTACTCGGCACTACCTAATATCTTGCCGTTTATCTTTGCAATGGAACCGGTTGATTCTGCAAGCAGGTTTCCACAAGATTTGCAAGTAACATTAGTTGCTACATGTGAATATACAACACTCTCTTCACTGCATTCCTTACATTGAACTCTCTGAAACTTGCTACTTGGTTTTGGAATTAAAATTTGTCCTTTTTTCATTATGCTACCAACTCGAACTTTCTTAATCTGATACCTGGCTTATTAAATTTCTTTTTACATTCTGGGCACGTGAGAATCGGTGTAAATTTTTTAGTTGTCTTTGCTGGTTTAGCAAGTTTTGGGAATTTTTGACCACCATAACCTTTCTTATCTTCTGCGTGCCTTCTTTCACCTATAGCTGAACCTCTTCTTTTTCCAGCCTTGTATATGGAGATTTTTTGTAAAGTATGTTTTTTACATTTTGGACAGTATCTTCTGATCTCCTTTGGTACGTTCATAAAATAAAACCGCTCTTGACCGTAATTTAAACATCGCTTTGAATCTATAATAGTAACAAAAGTACACATTTCATCTGTGCAATCTAGCTCACGTGCTGCCATGATTTCCTCATTAAATTCAGTGGCAATGGGAGAAAAAAAAGCAGATGTGGTTTTGAAGAATTGTAAACTTGTTAATGTTTATTCTAGAGAAATAATATCTGGTAGCAATATATCCATTCTAAAAGATAGGATTGCTTACGTTGGAGCTAATGCTTCTCATACAATTGGAGAAAATACAGCAGTAATTGATTTAGAGGAAAGATTTGTCACACCGGGATTTGCAGATCCGCACATACACATAGATCAGTTTGTTTTACCATCGGAATTCGCAAAAAAGGCTCTCTTGTGTGGTACCACATCATTATTTTCAGATCCAATAGATATGGTAAGTGTATGTGGCTACAAAGGATTCAAGGAGTTTATTAAAATTTGTGAAAACTTGCCGATCCGACTTTTTCATGTAATTCCAGGAGGTCTGCCAGTTGACAGAAAATTTAGCCATGCCAAGACTTTGAGTTTGAGTGAAGAAAAATCAGCATTAAATTTAAAAAATGTACTTGGCCTTGGAGAAGTTTTTTCCTGGACAAAAGTAACAATGAAAGATCCAAAAACCATGCAAACTCTGAAGACCATGATAGAAAATGACTATATCATAAATGGTCACACCGCTGGAGCAAGTGATAAAAAATTAAATGCGTATATTTCATCAGGGATTCTTTCTTGCCATGAACCCATTGATTATGATCAAGTTGTAGAGAGATTGAGACTTGGCATGTGGATAATGATGAGGGAAGGTTCCATAAGAAGAGATTTGGACAAAATCATCCCTAGTGTCTTGTCACATGAAACATATCTTGATAGACTGATGTTTTGTTCAGATGGAGTAAATCCAAAAGATCTGTTAGAATTTGGTCTCATTGATCACTGTGTAAGAAAATCAATTGCACTTGGAATGGATAAAATTGACGCAATTTCTATTGCATCCAAAAACTGTTTTGACTATTATAATATGGGACGAGACTACGGTGGTATTGCGCCAGGTAAAATGGCAGATATTCTGGTTTTTGATGACCTTGATAAACTTAAACCAAAAAAGGTCTTTGTTGGTGGCAAACTTGTGGTATCTCACGGAGAGATTGTTATAAAGTTTAATGCAACTAAAATCCCAAAATGGATTACAAGAACTGTAAAGACTAGACGAAAGTTCATAGAAAAAGACTTTGTCATAAAAAGTTTAGCAAAATCCGTGAGGTCCATGGTAATAAAACTAGACACAGAAATAATAACAAAAATGGATTATGAGGAACTCCAAACAAGGGATGGAAATATCACATCATCTTTTGACAGGGATGTATGGAAAGTTGCAGCAATTGATAGAACACATGGAACTGGTAAATTCACTGTAGGTTTCTTGAAAAACTTTGGTGCAGATATTGGGGCTTTTGCTTCCACACAAAGCTTTCATGAAAATGACATGATTGTAATTGGTTCTAATGAAAAAGACATGGCTTTTGCGGCAAACAAATTATCTGACATACAGGGGGGGATAATAGCAGTAAAAAATCAAAAAATATTGGCAATTTTCTCTCTTCCTGTTGCTGGTCTGATATCTAAACTACCATTTGAAAATGCACTTTTAGAATTTTCAAATCTTAATGCAAAAATTATTGATGCTGGATGCAAGTTCAAAAATCCTCATCTGATCCCACTTTTTTTGCCATTTCTTGCCTTACCAGAAGTAAGAATTCTGTACAGCGGAATTGTAGATATTAAAAATAGAACATACATTGACATTTTGAATCACCCTAAGACGTAACAGAACCTAATTCAATAAGGTATTAAAAGGGGCAATTAATTATCGACAATAAGGGAATAATTTTGGCTTCAATTCAACAAACTCCACAAGGTCCTGTTTTAGTGTTAAAAGAAAGTGCACTTCAACAAAAAGGCAGGGATGCACAAAAAAATAACATAGCTGCAGCAAAATTGGTAGCAGAACTTGTACGTACAAGCCTTGGTCCACGAGGAATGGATAAGATGCTTGTAGATTCCCTAGGTGATGTCACAATAACAAATGATGGTGCTACAATTCTCAAAGAAATCGATGTTCAACACCCAGCTGCAAAAATGATGGTAGAAATTGCAAAAGCAGTAGATAATGAAGTTGGAGATGGAACAACCTCCTCAGTTGTATTTGGCGGTGCTCTCTTATCAAAGGCCGAGGAACTTTTGGATAAAGATGTTCATGCCACTGTAATAATAGAAGGCTATCAAGCTGCAGCAGAAAAAGCACTTTTACTTCTTTCAGAACTTGCAAAGGCTGTAGATCCACGTGAAAAGGAAACTCTTCTCAAAATAGCAAAAACAAGCATGAATTCAAAATTAATCTCAGATGATAGTGATATGCTCTCAAAACTTGTGGTAGATTCTATTTTGCAGGTAGTAGATAAACAGGGCGAATCCTATAAGGTAGATTTGGATAATATTAAAGTGGAAAAGAAAGCTGGCGGATCAATAAGAAATACCTCACTTATCAAAGGAATTGTTTTGGATAAAGAAGTGGTACACAGTGGCATGCCAACTAAAATTGAAAAAGCAAAAATTGCACTAGTAAATTCTGCACTTGAAATTGAAAAAACAGAAATGAGCGCAGAAATTCGAATTACCGATCCAACACAAATGCAGATGTTTCTTGAAGAAGAAAACAGAATGCTCAAAACAATGGTAGACAAAATACGTGAGATCGGAGCAAACGTACTGATATGTCAAAAAGGTATTGATGATATAGCACAGCATTATCTTGCAAAACAAGGTATTCTTGCTGTTAGACGAGTAAAAGAAAGTGATATGACAAAACTTGTAAAAGCAACAGGTGGAAGAATTATCACAAACCTTGATGATATCACATCAAAAGATCTTGGCTCTGCAGAACATGTAGAACAAAGAAAGGTTGAAACTGACAAATGGGTGTTCATTGAGGGATGCAAAAACCCACGTGCAATAACACTTCTTCTAAGAGGTGGCTCGCAAAGAGTAGTAGATGAAGTAGATAGATCAATGCATGATGCCTTGATGGTAGTTAAAGATGTAATAGAAAAACCAGCAATTGTCGCAGGTGGAGGCGCCCCTGAAGAATTTCTTGCTTCAAGTCTTAAGGACTGGGCTGATCGATTTGAGGGAAGAGAACAACTCGCTATTAAAAAATATGCAGAAGCTCTTGAAATAATTCCTCTTACAATTGCAGAAAATGCCGGTATGGATCCAATAAACACAATGATCACACTTAGAGCAAAACAGTCGCAGGGAAGAAAGTGGACTGGAATAGATGCAAGAAATACTCGCATAGCAGATATGTTTGCACTTGATATCATAGAGCCAGTAGCAGTAAAAGAGCAGATAATAAAATCTGCTACTGAAGCAGCCTGTATGATTTTAAGAATTGATGATGTAATAGCCTCTTCTGGTGGCAAAGGTGGCGGCGGACATGGTCCTCCAATGGGCTAAAATCCTCTCATGTTAGAGAAGCTGCAAAATCTTAACTTTGTTGGCTCAATTGTTGTTTTAAATGATTTTTTTCTAGACAGAATAATAAAGATAGATGACGCTGCAAAATTATTTGATCTTGTTTTACAAAAAAAAACTCTTGGGGGAAGTATAAGGGATATTCCTCAGGTTGATTTGAAGGGGGGTAATGCAACAAATGTTGCATTTGCACTTGCAAGACTTGATGCTCCAGTTTCATTGATTACTGTCGCAAATAAGACAAGCTCACAAATTCTTCACGATGCATTTTCAGAGTTTCCAAAATCATCTTTGTATATTATTGACGGAAAACCAGGCATGACTACCTCATTTGAATTTAACAACAATGGAAGCGTTGTAAATGTAATGTTGTCTGATTTAGGAGACAATGAAAATTTTGGACCTGAAAAACTTGGTTCAAATGAACAAAATGCAGTGAAAAATGCAGACGCAATAATAATAACAAATTGGGCAAGCAATAAGAAAGGTACAGAACTTTCAAAATTTGTATTTGAAAAATCACTAAAATCTTTACATTTTTTGGATCCAGCGGATATACAAACAAGACAAGGTGAATTCAAAATGGCAATATCTGAACTTGCACCAAATCTTCATTCTTTATCTCTAAATGAAAACGAATGCAATCTGCTTTTAAAACAATTTGGACTAGGAAATATAACTAAAGAAAATGAAACTAAAAGACTCGTTTCTGAACTTTCAGAAAAAACATCAATACCAATTGATTTACATACTACTTTTGGAGCTTTTTGGTCAAACGGTAAAGAGACAGCATTTGCAAAATCCTTTCCTACTGTAGTAAAGTTTGTTACTGGTGCAGGAGATGTGTGGGACGCCGCAAATATTTTGGGTTATCTTGCTAAACTTGAACCAAAAGAAAGATTACTTTTTGCAAATGCCACAGCATCGTTGTATGTTGGCAATTCAAATGGGATGCCACCAACAATGCAAGAAGTATTATCGTTGATTGCTGAGGTTCAATAATAGCTGTATAATTTACCATGTTTATCGAGCATTATCATGTTGATGTTTGACTCTGCAAGACGCTCAAGAGATTCGGTAGATACATATCCCTTGCCTTGAATCACTATCTTGTCGAACAGACAAGCACTAGCTGGTAGTTGCAAAACTTCTTTCGTGTTAGAAAACGGATCTATTCCTTGTGAGAATACTAGTCTAGTGTTTTTACTTTGATTGATAGACCATAACCGTGTAAGAATAATGATTTCATGAGATTAGTGTTGTGCCACTGCCTGATGATGTATCGGAACCACTCGATAATTTAGCTCCACTAGATGAAGGTTGAGTAGAATCTATTCTTTTATTCCAATCAATAGACCATCTTATGCCTAAATATACCAATCCAGCGTAAGAAGTTAAAATTATGACAGATCCGATAAATTCGTGGGGCAAATAAAAATCTAGAACGGATGCCACAGACCACGTCAATATAAGTAGTAATCCTCTACCTAATTTTTTAATCAGATAAAACGCTACTAATTGTGTTATAACGGTTGGTGCTAATAGTCCTATAATCTGCCATTTCATATTTACCTTCTTTGATTTATTTTCCCTTGACATCAATAATTTGTTGATCTTTACCGAACCTTAATCTTTACGACAACAGCATATCTTTGTGTGTGAAAGGGGGCAGACTATTTTTACTGAGGTTCAATAGTTGCCGGTGGTTTGCTTGAAATTACATAGCTTACCCAGGCAGCATCCTCAATCTCATTAGTGATTCTATTGCTTATTTTCTCTAGAATATTAATAGGAAGTCTTGTCCAATCTGCGGTCATTCCATCTATGGAATCCACTACTCTGACAGTAACAATATAACCATATTTTCGTTCATCTCCTACCACTCCTACTGCTTTATCATCTCCTACTGCTGCATAAGCTTGCCAAACTTTATCATGCAAATTTGCTGTGACAAGTTCATCTTCAACAATCTTGCTTGCAAGCTTACAAATTTGCAGTTTCTTTTCCGTTACTTCACCAATTATTCTAACTGCAAGACCAGGTCCTGGAAATGGGTGACGATTTAACAATTTATCAGGTACTCCAAGAGCCTTTGCAACCTTTCTTACCTCGTCTTTATAGAGAAAACGTAATGGCTCTAATACTTGCATGTTAAGCCATGAAGGCAAACCGCCAACATTGTGGTGTGTTTTTATCACTGAAGCAGGTCCTTTTGATACACCACTCTCAATTACATCTGGATAGAGTGTTCCCTGAGCCAACCATTTGAAGGGACCATTTTTTTCAGCAAACTCTGTAAATATCTGAACAAATTCTTCTCCGACAATTTTTCTTTTTTGTTCAGGATCTGTTATTCCTTTTAATCTTTTAAGAAACCTTTCTTTTGCATTTATGTGTGTAAAATTTACTGCAAAATTATTTTTGAACATGTTTTCCACTTCTTGTTCCTCATTTAATCTTAAAAGACCATTATCCACAAATACGCATTTGAGTCTGTTTCCTATTGATTTTTGAATCAAAAGTGCTGCTACTGTAGAATCCACTCCGCCACTTATACCACAAAGGACATTACCATCTATCTTTGAAATTTCAGCTACAGTTGTTTCAATAAAGTTTTCAATTGTCCAATCTTGTTTTGCTCTACATATATTTATTACAAAATTTCTAAGAATTTCTGTTCCTTTCTCGGTGTGAACTACTTCTGGATGAAACTGTATTCCATAAATTAGCTTTTGTTTATTTGCAATAGCAGCTGCATGAGAACTTTCAGTATGACCTATTATGTCAAAACCATCTGGAATTTTTTCTGCGGCATCTCCATGACTCATCCATGCTCTTATTGATTTGCCCATGCCAGATAGCAAATCAGAATCATTATCTACAGTAAGAGAAGAGGAACCATATTCCTTATTTGCACGCTTAACCTTACCTCCAAAATTATTAACTATCAATTGATGGCCATAACATATTCCTAAAACAGGAAGACCAATATCAAATATGCCTGTTTTTGGTTTTGGCGAGTCATTATTATAAACACTGGCAGGGCCTCCAGAGAATATGATTCCTTTTGGATTTAATTTTTTTAGCTCTTCAAGTGATATGTCAAAAGGTACGAGTTCTGCATATACAGAAAACTCTCTAATTCTTCTACAAATTAGATGACTATACTGTGATCCAAAATCTAGAACAACTATCTTGTCCATAACTTCACTTTTCTGAATTCTCAATCATACGGGAAAATGACCATGATGCTGTGTTTATGATTTCATTCACTCTTTCTCTTTCACGATAATTTTTGATCAAAATTTCTCTGATTTTATTTCCATCTTTATTTATTATGCAATTAATTACTGCATCTTCTGATATCTTTCCATTTTGTACCTCCAAATTGTCTTTGTTTTCCATTCCGCCAATTATTCTACCTAGGAAAAATGACTTGAATGGATGAGTTTCTGTATCTAGTATAACATCTTCCGATGGAATGATTACAACCTCATCTGGTGTGACATGTGCGTTTGCAATAATCTTATTATCTGCACTTCTTTTGATTGGTATCAAGGTAACTTTGTCTGGTAATGTGACACTTTTTTGTTCACTCTTAGATATCAAAGAAGATGCCTTGTTGAAGCTAGATTGTTTTATAACCGAATCTAAAATAGCAAGATTTTTTTCTAATTTCTCTATGTCTTTTTGACGTTGTTCGATCTCCGCAAAAATCCATTCTTTTAACTCTAAAATGTCACGAATCTGTTCTTCAGAGTAATCCATGTTTTTTTTAATAGTTCATGGATAATAAATATTAAAATGTATTATATCTTTAGAGCATTTTTCCAAGATCGGCATATCTTATCTTGCTAAAACCCTTGATTTGCTTTGATGTAGTGTATAATTCTGAATGACTCTGTAAAGCAAGCCATTCCAAAAGCTTCTTACCACGTCTGAGTTTTCTAATCTTTGTAGTTCTGTTGATAACTTTATTCTTGGAATACTTTCCTATCTTGGCTCCAAAATCCATTCCAAATAAAATAATTTTCTTTGCACCAAAGTGTTTAGCTAAAAACACACATCTGTCCCCATCCGTAAATCCGCCAAAATTATGTATATTTCCAAATGGTTTTCCTTCCGTAGTTCCTAGACAATATTTGAAGTCTGATGCCATGTATAATTTATCTATGTTATCTCCATGGGCATGTACTATCATAATTGCATTTTCATTACTTGCTTTTTTTAAAAATTTTTGATCGCCGTCAAGATCCGTAACTACAATATCAAATTTGATCCTATTTTCAATCAGTGCTTTTGTTGCACCATCAGCAACTATCTTTGTTATGTTTTTATATTTTTTCAATAAAGGTATTGATTGAGTAAGAGAAGAACCAGCTCCAATGACAAAAATAGTTTGATTTTTTATCATTTTTTCTAATTTTCTTAAAGGAAATTTGGTTCTCAAAATTGAATTTAAAACTCTAGCAGATTGCGTATCTTTTCTTCTACTATACTGGAACTCTCTCAAAATTTCAGTATATTTTTTCTCCCATCCTTTTAGTCTCATGTAAATCTAAATGTATGAGGGGTAAATCATAAACCATGTGAATAGATTAGGACCAGTTTCTGTGGGAGGATTTAATCCAGTACGAATAATGGGAATAATTAACTCCAGTCCAGAATCATTTTTTAAGGAATCTGTAACAACTGATTCAAAAAAGCTATCTCAAATGATAAAAAAGATGGAAGATGAAGGAGCAAATTTTGTGGATGTTGGAGGTATGTCTACTGCACCATATCTGAATACTTTAATTTCTGAAAAAATAGAAATTGCAAGAATAACTAGAGCAGTTAAAACAATTCAAAAAGTTTCTAACATCCCAATTTCGGTTGATACTTGCAGAGCTCAAGTTGCAAAATCTGCACTAGAACTTGGTGTAGACATTGTTAATGATATTTCTGGGCTCAAATACGACAAAGATATGAGAAAAATTGTAGAAAAATTTGAACCTTCTCTTATTTTATGTGCTTATAGTAAAAATGTGATAAGAGGAAATCAACTCAGACAAACAAGAAATCTTATACGTGAAAGTATTATAATTGCAAAATCTGTAAATATTTCATCTAACAAAATTGTTGTTGACCCTGCAATTGGATTTTTCAGAAAATCAGGAAAGAACAATTTTTTCACAAAAATAAATTCAGATTGGCTAAAAAGAGATCTATTGATTTTAAATAATTTGAAATTAATCAAACAGAAAAATCCAATGCTTGTTTCCGTTTCACGTAAATCTTTTATTGGAAGCTTGTTAAAAATAAAAAATCCTAATGAACGACTCTATGGTTCTATTGCTGCCGAAGTAATAGCAGTTCTTAATGGTGCAGATATTATACGAACACATAACGTGAGGGCAACTAGAGAGGCGATTCAAATTGCACAAAAATTATCTTCTCATTTCAGGAAAGGCTTATAACACAAATTCATTTTACACTAGAAGGTTTAGTTGGAAATACGAGAAGGACTAACGTTTGATGATGTACTCCTCGTTCCTAAACGATCGAGTATAGTTACTAGATCACAGACTAACCTACAAACTAAACTTTCCCGAAATCTCTCTCTTAACATTCCTATAATCAGCGCAAACATGGATACAGTAACCGAATCTGCCATGGCAGTTGCAATGGCACGTGAAGGTGGAATAGGAATAATACATAGATTTCTTACAATCACTGAACAAGTAAATGAGGTACTCAAAGTAAAGCGCTCCGGAAGCATAATTATTGAAAATCCATATTTTATCAGACCAGATCAAACTGTAAAGGAAGCTGTAGAGTATATGCGAGAAAAAGGCGTGTCAGGTCTTTTAGTTACTGATGCTGATATGAAACTAGAGGGAATATTGACAAGACGTGATATAGTTATGCTTGAATCAGATGATCAGAAAAAACTTGTAAAAGATGTTATGACAAGTGATGTGATTACTGCAAATTTTGGAGTAGGTATCTCTGAAGCAAAAGAAATTTTGCGTAAAAATTGTATTGAAAAATTGCCGCTCTTAAATGAAAGGGGACATGTAAAAGGACTGATAACAAGTAAGGACATCATCAACGCAGGTAATTATCCAGCTGCTTCAAAGGACAAAAAAGGTAGACCGCTTGTTGGAGCAGCAGTAGGGGTAAAAGGAGACTTTATGGAAAGAACAGAGGCTCTGCTTGATGCTGGTGCAGATGTGATTGTAGTTGATATTGCACACGGACATAGTGATAATGCCCTAAACACAGTACGTCTGATCAAAAAGGCATTTCCAAATAGTGAGTTAATAGCAGGAAATGTTGCAACAGCTCAAGGAGCAGAGGATCTAATCAAAGCAGGTGTAGATGCAGTCAAAGTTGGAGTAGGTTCTGGTTCAATTTGTATAACAAGGGTGATAACAGGTTCTGGTGTGCCACAACTGACAGCAGTGTTTGACTGTGCAGAAATTGGTAAAAAATATGGCATTCCTATAATCTCTGACGGTGGAGTGAGAACTTCGGGTGATGCAACAAAAGCACTTGCAGCAGGTGCATCTACAGTTATGGTTGGTAGTATTCTTGGCGGCACAGATGAAAGTCCTGGTTCACCTGTGATGAGAAATGGAAAGAGATTCAAAATTTACAGAGGTATGGCTTCATTTTATGCATCACTTGGAAGAAAGTCAAAGGAAACAGGTACTGTCTCTATTGGTGATGATCTTAATGATTATGTTGCAGAAGGTGTAGAGGCGATGGTTCCGTATAAGGGAAGTGTAACTGATATCATTAAACAATTGACTGGTGGAATACGTTCAGGATTAAGCTACTGCGGTGCAAACACCATTCCACAAATGCAAGAAAATGCAGAATTTATGAAAATGTCAAGAGCAGGATTTGTAGAAAGTCAACCACATGATGTAGATTTGATGTAACCCACTTTAAATATAATAAAAATATAAAATCGACATGCTCACTAAAAAGACAGCCATTGGAATAGGAATTGGTAGTCTTGCTATTGTATTAGGATCATATTTTCTAATCATAGCAATCTCATCTAATACTCACCAAGTAAATGATATAGTTGGAGTTGGCCAAAATGATGTATTCAAATTTAATGCAGAGAAACATTTCCAAGAACTACTTAATGTTACTGGAAACTCTTTTCACGTAAAATTAAAATCACCCTCTGATGGGTTGCAGATAGACAATGATTTTAAAAAAGAGATAAGCTTTGATTGGGTTAGCCTTGAAAACGGTGAGCATTTTATTAATATAACAAATACTGGAGATTCAGTTCTTCATGTATCAGGTAAACTAAATGCAACAATAAATCCATTGATAATCACGTCGCACCTAATAGTGATATCATCTGGTGTACTAATCATTGGAATTAGTGCTGCGTTTTCAATAAGAAAGCCGCGAGGTTTTTAGCTCAATTCTGCGCGTGCATATGAACCAAGTACCTTGAGAAATAATGTGTGCTGTTTTATCCTTTCAAGCATTTCTTGAACATGGGGATCTTCTAGATTCCCTTCAAAATCAACGTAGAAATTGTATTCCCATGGTGTGGATTTTGTAGGTCTAGATTCTATTTTTGTCAAATTTATTTTATTTGCATTAAATTTTTCAAGGATGCTATAAAGTGCTCCAGGAACATGCTTTATAGAAAATATTATTGAGGTCTTGTCTTTAGCTGTTTTTTCTTGTTTTTTAGTTGCAAGAATTAAAAATCGGGTATAATTATTTATGTTGTCTTCTATTCCTTCTTTTATTACAGGAACCTTGTAGATCTCAGCAGCTTTTTTACTTGCAATACATGCCAAATTGTCCTTTTTTAATTCAAGAAGGATCTTGACACTTCCAGCTGTATCATAAGTGGGTATTGGCTTTAGCTTGTGTTCTTGGATGAATTTTCTACACTGTCCAAGAGCTTGTGGATGTGAATAAACAGTATCGATTTTTTCTAAACCATCAAACCCTATGAGACAATGTTTTATTCTATGATAAATCTCACCTACTACATTTAACTTGGTTGTTAAAAGAAGATCATAACTTTCACCTACGCTGCCTTCAAGTGAATTTTCAACTGGTAATATCGCATAGTCTGATTTACTTTGCTCTGTTGATTCTAAAACTTCGTAAAAGGTTGGATATGGTATTGTCTGCACACCCTCTTTGAAAAAATGAATTGCTGCTGCTTCACTATAGGCACCTCTCTCTCCTTGAAATGCAGTTCGAAGCATTGTCTTTACTTGGAACCGAGTTTTATAAAATCGCTGTTTCCAAACTTAGTTGAAAGTTTCCTTTCTTCAATATAGCCACAATCAACACACTTTACATTTCCACCAATTGTGACTACCTTTCCTGCACATTGGTTACATTGTGTAAATAATACTCCAAGTTCTGGTTCGCTGATTGTAGCATGGATTGCTCCATTTAGATGACTAATGACCTTTACCATAATTATGTCGCTAACTCTTGCTATGATTCTTTTCTTTGCACCCTTTGCTTGACAAATACATTCAAGACCAGAATGAGTTGGTTTTCCATTAATGTAAAGTATGGCTACTGCAAACATGTTATTCATAAGTGCAGACACATTTCCAATTACTAGGTCGTTTATCTGTGGGACTGCTGGTGACTTTACCTGATTAATTTTTGCAATTCGATTTGTTTTATCAAAATTACTCGTGCCAATGACAACTGATCTTATAGTATGACCATCATCAAATGTGTTAACACCAGTTTCAAACTCTTCAATAATTGCAATCTTATCGCCTGGTAAGCTTGGTTTTTGAGACAATGTCTAAAATTTGAAATTTGGTAATTATAATTGTTTATGGATATAAATAGGCAGAAAATCGAACTAATGAGACATAATTTGATCTAATCATCTAATAATTTAGAACTCCTGTAATTAAAATAATAAAATCTATCTAAAATCATATGGTTTCCTACATTTGGCATCGGTCACAGGATGTGAGGGTAACAATTGTCCTATAATTTAAGAAAATTTGTTCAGGAAGAGATAGATTCAGGTATAGGTGATATTGGAAGGTTACAATTTATTTTAAATTCACTCGATGAAGACAAAACTCTTTATCAAAGTGATCAAAAATACCTTGAAGCTCGAATTTCAAAACATACTAAAAAAATGACTGCCTTAAAAAATGAGACAGAAAATGTATTCAAAAATAGTGAAAATCAAAATATTATAATGATGAAAAATCTTCCACATCATTATATAAAATCAGGACAAGATCAACAAACTACAATATTTTTAAATAAATCAGAAATGATTGCTCAATCAGACATGCAAAAAACTCTAATGGAAGCAAAAGAAAAACTGGAGAATGTACTAGAACGGATCGAAAAATTTGAGAGAAACTTAGGGGGATCAGAATTTGAACTAATAGCACCTGAAGTTGAACAAAATTACTTGTCAAATGAATTACGTGATTTTACAGAGACGCGGAAATTGAATAATACTAAGATCAAATTAGAAAAAAATAAAAATAAACAAAAAATGGATAAGAATCTTCTTACTATTGCTAAAGTACTAGTAGCGATGACAATTGTGACAATTACTCCTACACTTGCGGGTCTATGGTTTTTTGGAATATTAGAAGGAAAGTTGACATGGCAAAATCATGAAATAACCTACAGCGATGTTAGTGCAATACTACATTTGCTTTTATTTGCACTTATTTTTATTTTAATGGCTTGGGCAGTATTTGTAATTCTCTCTGTGATATCAAATAAGAAAACCAAAAATCAATCACAGGTTATGAAATTATGACCAGTATTTAGTCTGGATTGTAATTGTTTATAGCCAATGCGGAATTTGCAAAAATCCATCTATGCTTTCATTTTTTAAGAGTTTTAAAAGAGCATTTGCTTGTGGTGTCGAAAGCACTGGTTTTTGGAAATGATTATCTATTGATATTCTAGGGCATGCAACTTGGATGAATGCATCAATTCCCTTCAGATTACCTAGCTTGTCGTCAGTAATATCAGTAAGGGCAAAGAGTTGTACTTTCTTTCCAGCTTTTTCAAGCTCTTTTTTGAATTTTAAAGCAGTTACTTTTGAAAATTGTCCTTCCTTTAGACCAATAACAATTCCAAAGGTTTCTGCTCCCATTGCTTTGTATACGGAAAGAATTGCTTTCTTTTGCAATTTTTCAGAAAATTCTGTCACTTCTCTTATCTCTTCAAAATATGGATCAAGAATGAAAGTTGGCTTGCCAGAAGAAAGGGCTATTCCAGCAGCATGAAAAGAGCTTTGACCCAAAAATACATTTGCATCTACACTGTTTTTTGTTTGCGATGTTGGATAAAACTCACATCCAAAAACCTGACCATCGTTTAGTTGTCCTTTTCCATCTCCAATTTTAACTATGATTCCTCCTTCCTCAAGGATTTTTTTTACTTTCTCAATCTCTAAAAGATGTTGACTATCTGTAACAAGTGAAACTGTTTTTCCTGCAAGCTCAACAGCACATTTTCTTGCAACCTTTTCAAAAGAAATGTTATCATAGGCATCTATGATAACAACATTTTCCCCAAAATTAGTTGAATTTACTGTGTGACCTATGTGAAATAGTATTTCTGCTCCAAGAACTTTGGCTCCATTAGTGTTCATATCACATGTTCCAAAACAGGTGTCAGCAAGGACATATGCTGGTACATCAAACTTTTCCATTATTTTCGATGCAGTCTCTTGAATTTTTGGTAATAATCCATCTGGACCATTCAAAGCTACTGAAACAGGTCTTCGTTTTTCTATCTCATCAAAAATTCTTTTTTCATCAATTACTATCATTTACTTCAAATCTCCTGATTTTTAATTTAAATCAACCGACCTACACAATATTTAATATCACAGGTACTACACTCCAAAGACATGGCGATTGCATTTGTTCTGATAAATGCAGAACTTGGAGCAGAAAATGAGCTTGTGAATCAATTAAAAGCCATTGAAAATGTAAAGTATGTTTATGTTCTTTACGGTGCATATGATCTTGTGGTAAAGATTGAAGCCCCAAACAGTGAGGTACTAAAAAAAACCATTTCAAATAACATAAGGCAACTCAAAAATGTACGTTCCACACTTACAATGACGGTCATTGATGAAAACTGATTCTATACTTCACATAGGTTTTGATGATACTGATTCAAGAAAAGGTATGTGTACTACATTTCTTGCATACAAGATTGTTGAATATCTCAAAAAAGAGCAAGTCAAGTTTTTAGATTATCCGTATTTGATTAGATTTAATCCAAACATACCTTGGAAGACACGTGGAAATGGAGCTGTAGCATTAAAGATTAAAACTGACAAACCAGAATATATTAAAAAAAACATTATTGAATTTATTAAAAAATATTCTGCAATAAAAGATGGTGCAAACCCAGGTCTTGTTTTTTATCAAAGTGAAAAAATTCCCTCACATTTTTCTGAATTTGGAGATAGGGCACTATGTAGTTTAATTAAAAGAAATAATGCAAAAGAATTTGTTTTAAAAAATGGATTAGAATCATTTTATCTTGGTAATGGTCAAGGATTGATTGGTGCTATAGGTGCAGTCGGATATGCTTTTGATGATTGTACTTTTGAATTAATTAGTTATAGAAATAAATCAAATTTTGGAAAGAAAAGAGAAATTTTCAAACAAAGCGTAAAGAAAATGCAGGACTTGACATATCCAAATACATTTAACAGTTTTGATGAAGAAAAGAATAGAATTCTAATTGCTCCACATGGACCAGATCCAGTTTTTTTTGGTATTAGAGGTGAGGACATTAACTCTGTAATTCATGGTAAATCACTTGTTCACTCTCCTGAAAAGCTTGATGGCTATATGATATTTAGAACAAACCAAGGCACTGGGGCCCATTTAAAAAATGAACTTGATGTGCATAATTTAAAACCATTTTCATCTGGTTATATTACTGGAAGAATTTCCGATGTACCTAAGGTAAAGATCGGTGGACATGTGATTTTTTCCATAATAAAAGATGACCAAAAAATCAACTGTGCAGTTTACAAGCCAACGAGACTAACTAAAATTGTTTCAAAGCTAATCAAAGGAGATTTAATAAAAGTTGGTGGTGGAGTACGAAAAGCAACCAAAAACCATCAAAGAATTCTAAATGTAGAGTTTCTTCAAGTCTTGAGGTTGGAAAAAAACATGAAAACGGTTAATCCTCTCTGTCATATCTGTAATAAAAGGACAAAATCAAAGGGCAAAAATCAAGGCTTTGAATGTGTAAAATGTAAAAAAGCATTCTCAAATAAAATATTTGAAGAAATTCCAAGAGAAATTAAATGTAGACTTTATGTGCCTACCCTTTCTGCACACCGACATTTGACTAGACCAATTCAAAGAATTGGAAAGTTAAACAATAAAATTGAATTTGACGACTCAAGAAAATGGTTTCATATCTCAAAATCTGGACTAGTAAATCAAAAACTTGAAATTAAAATCAATACTAGAAAACTAAAACATTGATCAAATCAATCTGTGAAGAAGATAGCGGGGAGTAGATTTGAACTACTGATTTGCGGGTTTCTCATCGGTTTTGATTATGAGCCCGCCGGGATGACTTTGCCCAAGTAGTCTGGCTTCCCCACCCCGCTAACTAAAAAGATGTCTGAGGGTGATATATACGCTTTATCTAATTTTAGAAATAATTAATAGGATTTGTAAAGTGTCACACTTGTGGATAAAAAAATTAGGATAATAGGAATTCTTGCAGCAATTGCAGCTTCTATTATAATTTTAACATCGCCATCTAATTCTGTTGTAATACCAAAACCAACTGCTAGTTCAATTGGAACAGACGCTGTACAAATTGTTGCGACAAACTTGCAAAAACCTTGGTCTTTAGATTTTACAAATGACAAAATTTTCTTTACTGAAAAAATAGGTCAAATAAGAGTCATAGATAAAGGTGTTTTAGTAACAGAACCAGTTGCAGACTTGAAAGTTGCAGATGTTACTGATGGCGGCCTACTTGGACTTGCACTAGATCCAAATTTTGTACAAAATCACTATCTTTATGTATTTTACACCTATCAAGATGGGGATAAGCTTTGGAACAAGGTTCTTAGAATAACTGAACTAAACAATAGACTTTCTGGCGCTCAGGTCATTTTAGATAAAATTCCTGGTGCTGAATTTGATGATGGAGGAGTCATAAAATTTGGTCCTGATAAAAAATTGTATGTAGGTACAGGTGATGCAACAAATGATACTTCCTCTCAAGATTTAAAATCACTTGCTGGGAAAATTTTAAGATTAAATAATGACGGTTCTATACCGTCAGATAATCCAATATCTGGATCTCCTGTTTTTTCATATGGACATAGGGATCCCCAAGGTCTGACATGGGATAATTATGATAACCTATACGAATCAGAACAGGGACCTACTAAAAATGATGAAATTAATCTCATAAAACCTGGACAAAACTATGGATGGCCGGCACAGGAATGTTCAGGTTCTACAAAATATGTGGATGCCTTGATTTGTTATAATCCAAGCTTAGAACCAGGAGGAATTACGTATTATTCATCTAACAAGCTTGATCTTGGAAATAATCTAGTAATGGCTACATTAAGGGGAACAAACCTATACCAATTGACACTAGGAAATGGAGCAATTACATCACAAAAAATCATATTGGATGGATTGGGACGAATTCGTGACGTCAACATGGGCCCTGATGGTTATCTTTACATTCTTACAGGAAACACAGATGGAAGAGGATTTCCGGACAAGACAGATGATAAACTATTGAGGATAGTAAAATAAATTGGCAGATTCATCCATCCCTAAATTTCATGAAAAAAACAAGGAAGAGCGGATAAAAAAAGTGGCGTCATTTTCTGGTCTATCAAAGAAAGACATTAAGATCTTAAAAAATGAAGGTGGAATATCCTTTAATGATGCAAACAACATGGTTGAAAATGCTATAGGTACAGTATCATTCCCGCTTGGAATAGCAACTAACTTTCGGATAAATGACAAAGACTATCTCATTCCAATGGTAATAGAAGAGTCATCTGTTATAGCAGCTGCCTCAAAAGCTGCCAAGATAGCAAAAAAACAAGGGGGATTTACTATGAAGGCAGATGATTCCTACAGTATTGGACAAATCCAAGTGGTGGATGTTAAAGTAAAATCCGCAATGTCTAGTGTCATGAGTTCTAAAAAAGAGATCATAAAACTTGCTAATTCAAAAAGCAAAACACTTTCCAAAATGGGAAAGGGTGCAAAACAAGTTACATGTAAGAAAATAAACAGCGATTCTGGACCAATGTTAATTGTTGAGCTTCTAATAGATGTTGGAGATGCAATGGGAGCTAATGTTACAAACACAATGTGTGAAGGTGTAGCTCCTTTGATTGAAAAATTAACTGGAGGACAAGTAATTCTTAAAATACTTTCAAATTATTCTACAAAAAGGCTGGTACAGGGGACAGCTATATTTGATAAAGAAGAACTTGGAGGTCAAGAAACTGTTGATAAAATAATATTAGCATATCATTTTGCAGCAAATGATCCATATCGTGCTGTCACTCACAATAAAGGAGTAATGAATGGAATAATTGCAGTTGCCAATGCTACAGGTCAAGACACAAGAGCTATAGAGGCAGCAGCGCATGCATATGCATCAAAAACAGGAAAATACGGTTCACTTACAGAATGGAAAAAAGGCAAAGATGGAAACTTGATTGGTAAAATAGAATTGCCAATGTCTGTTGGTATAGTAGGAGGAATTGTAAATGTTCATCCTATGATTAAGGTATGTGCAAAAATTCTTAGAGTAAAATCTGCAAAAGAACTTGCATGTATCATTGGAGCAGTTGGACTTGCCCAGAACTTGAGTGCACTACGTGCACTTGCGTCTGAAGGAATTCAGAAAGGACACATGAGACTACATGCAAGAAATATTGCGACAAGTGCAGGCGTTACTTTAGATAAGATGAACAAGGTTACCAGACAAATGATACAAGAAGGAAACGTCTCAGTACACAGAGCTAAAGAAATACTCAAAGAACTTTAGCGACCAAGATATATATCTAAAATCCCTTGCAAGGACTACGTTGAACTCTGTTAAATTTGCAATTCCTAAAGGTAGTATTGAGGAAGCTACTTTCAAGATTCTAGAACAGTCATGGACTAAGGTAAGACGCAGAGACCGTACATACAGAGTGGTATTAGATGATCCTCAAATTACAGTAAAGATGTTAAGACCGCAAGAGATTCCAAATCTTGTCTTTGACGGGTTATACGATGTAGGGATAACAGGAAAAGATTGGGTAAAGGAAACAAACGCCGATGTACAAACTCTTTTGGATCTAGAATATGGTAAAATAAAATTAGTAATTGCAATTCCAGACTCTTATAATTTCAAATCACTTGACGAAATGATATTATCATATGCAAAAAAGAAAAAAATTCTTAGGATTTCTTCTGAATATCTTACGACTGCGGCAAAATTCATAAAACAATCTAAAAACTACAAAAAACTCTACGGTTCAAAAGAACCACTAATCATAACTCCTTGGATGAGAATTGGTTCAAACAAAAATGTTCAGATCTTTCTTTCTTTTGGTGCTACAGAGGCCAAGCCTCCTGAGGATGTAGATGCAATTATGGATGTAACTGAAACTGGTACTACTTTAACTCAAAACCAACTAAAAATAATTGATACTGTAATGGAATCTACAGCCATCTTAATTGCAAACAAGTCATCATTAAAAGATAGAGCAAAAAGAGAAAAAATCTATGACATTGTAACCTTGCTGAGGGGCGCAGTAGAGGGAAGAAAACACCTACATCTATTCCTAAACGTACGTACACAAAACCTTGCTAGATTGTTAAAAGAACTTCCTTCACTAAAACGCCCTACAATTAGTCCACTAAGTGAAAAAGGCTGGTATGGAATAAACACAGTAATTCCAAAATCTGAATTACACAAACTTGTTCCAAAACTTAGAAAAATTGCGCAGGGATTAGTAGTTCACGAACCAAAACAAATACTTGCCCTTGAGGAGATAAAACGTGATGAGGAAAATTGATGAGAATCATTTCAGTTCGAAATATCAACACTACGGTAGAATCTGTACGACCAAAAATTAATCAACAAAACAGGAACAAAGTCAAATTCATCATCTTAGATGTAAAAAAAAGAAAGGATAAGGCAATAAAAGAATATGAAAAAAAATTTACAGGTGCTAATCTTAAATCAATAAGGGTTTCATCAACTGAAATTAAAAATGCATATTCTAAAGTAACAAAACAACAGATTGCTGCAATTAAACTAGCAAAGAAAAGACTAGAGAAATCAGAACTTACTGTAAAGAATCAACTCAAAAAAATCGTATTACAAATTGATGGAATAAAAATAAATCGAGACTTTGTTCCTCTTCAAAGTATAGGATGTTACATTCCTGGTGGTGCTGCCAGATATCCTAGTACTGTAGTAATGTCTGTAACCCCTGCCAAAGTAGCTGGAGTTAAAAAAATTATTTGTGTAACACCACCAAACAAAAATGGTATGATTGATCCATTGACTCTTGTTGCTGGCAATATTTGCGGCGTAGACGAATTTTACAAGACTGGTGGTGCACAAGCAATTGCCGCACTAGCATATGGTACAGAATCAATATCAAAAGTAGACAAGATAGTTGGACCTGGGGGTTCCTTTGTAACTCTAGCAAAATCACTTGTAAGCGAGATTGTTTCAATCGATATGATTGCAGGTCCAACAGAACTGGCAATTATAGCTGATTTAACAGCAAACCCTGATCTGGTTGCTTCGGATTTGATATCGCAAGCAGAACACAGTCCAGACACAACATGTTGTTTGATAACAACCTCCACAAAACTAAAAGATTGTGTAATAGAATCTTTAAAACAAAAAATTCCTGCAATAAAACGATCAAAAATAGTAAGTGAAAGTTTAAAGAAAAATGGATTTGTTGCAATTTGTAGGAATGTAGATGACACTATAGAATTTGCTAACAAACTTGCTCCAGAGCACTTGGAAATAATTACAAAAAACCCTGAAAATATAGCAAAGAAAATTACCGCAGCAGGTCTTGTTCTTATTGGAGAAAATACCCCTTCGTCTGCAAGTGATTACCTATTTGGCTCAAATCACATACTTCCTACTAATGGATTTGGAAAATCTAGAGGTTCACTTGGAGTATTAGACTATATGAAAATACAAAATAAAATAAAATCCACAAAGGCTGCACTAGAAAAAATATCTGATTCTATGAAGGCATTTACATATGCGGAAGGATTACCAAATCACTACGAAGCAGTAAGGAGCAGATTAAGTTGAAGACAGGTTGGTTCAAGAAAAAAGTAGATGAGCTTTCAAAACTAAAAGGATACAAAAAGCCTGACAAGTATTCAAACGTAATCAAGCTTGATTCAAACGAAAACTATGCAGTGAAAAGAGAATTTACTTTAGATTTGATTAGCCAAACACAGGAAAGTCTGGATATCAGGGAATATCCGTTAGGAGGCACAGAAAGACTCGTAGAAGCGCTTTCTGTTTATACCAAAATTCCGCCAGAAATGATAGGGGTGGGAAATGGTTCTGATCAGATAATTGATTTAATACTTACAAACTTTGCGTCAAAAGAAACAAAGATCCTGACATCAGAACCCACATTTGGTTTTTTTGAAGAGAGATGTAAACTATATTCTATTCCAACTATAAGAATTCCTTTTACAAATCGCATGACACTAGATATTGAAAAATTCATCTTAAATGCTAAGAAAGCAAAAATATTGTATCTTGATTCGCCAAATAACCCAACAGGATTTCAATTTACAAAAAATGAACTTGAACAACTAATTCGAGAATTTGAGGGTCTAGTCATAATTGATGAAGCATATGTTGAATTTGCTGATTATTCAGTACTTGATTTGACCAAAAAAGTAGATAATCTGATTGTTCTTAGAACATTATCAAAATCATTTGGACTTGCGGGCTTGCGTATTGGGTATTTTATTGCAAACAAAAAGGTGGCAGATGTTTTTAATAAAATCATTCAATACCCCTACCCATTAAACACAATTGCAATAGAATCTGGAATTTTGGCACTACAAAAATCAAAATATTTCTTAGATGTTGCAAATCAAATTAAAAAAGAAAGATTACGAATAATAGAAAAACTTCGTACTATGAAGGTGTTTGAAGTTTATGATTCAAAAGCAAATTTTGTTCTTTTTGTTGCACGTGGTTCTAGTCAACGCATCTACAAAGCTCTAATTGAACAGGGAATTTTAGTAAAAAACTTGGGAAAAATAGGTAACCACGAGGGATGCTTGAGAGTTACTGTAGGTTCTGAAGAGATGAATTCAAAATTTCTTTTGGCTATTCGTGATTTATTGACATGACACTTGAAAAATTAGATAACGGCATCTTTGTAGATACTTCAAAAACTGACAAAATAAAACGTCTTGATGGAATAATATTTGATTGCGATGGTGTACTAATTGATGTCTCAAACTCATATGATCTTGCCATAAAAAAAACAACTGACTTTGTTGTCAAGGAATTTGCAAAAATAGATCAATCTAACTTTGTAAATACCCAGATGATAAATGGTTTTAAAGACACAGGAGGTTTCAACGATGAAGTTGATGTTACTTATGCCATGATATTATCTATTGTTGCTGCAAAAAAACTAAAAAAACCATTTTCAGAATTCATTTTTGATGTTATAAAGAATTCAGATCAAAGCGGAATACGATCGGTTGAAAAATATCTTGGAATTCTAAAAGTTGATCTTTCTGAAATAAGAAAAAAACTTGCATATCCTGGACCTCGTTTCACAAGTGCACTGTCTTCTATTTTTGATGAAATATTTTATGGTACTAAATTATATTATGATCTCTATAAAAAAAAGCCAAACTTTTTTGATGGAAAAGGGCTTATAGAAAATGACACAGTACTTGTAAAAAAACAACTAATAGATTCACTGAAAAAAAAACTTGGCAAAAAACCTGCTATTGTTTCTGGAAGAGGAATTATTTCTGCAGGATATTCGTTAAGGGAATTATTTGAAGAATTTGATCTAAAAAATTCAAAGTTTTTAGAAGATGAACCTCGTGAGCTTGCTAAGCCCAACCCTGCCTCGCTCATATCATCAATCAAAGGATCAGGTTTCACATGTACTTTGTATGTTGGCGATTCCATGGAAGACTATATCATGGCAAAAAAATCAGATGAAATAGGTAACAAGACAATTTTTTGTGGTATTTATGGTACCAGTAAAGAGCCTGAGACAAAACGAAAACTCTTTGAGAAAAATAATGTAGAAATTATATTAGAAACCATAGATTTGATTCCGAAGACATTAAATCTAGTTGGGGCATAAACTCATTCTCTGCAGGAATTTATATGAAATCAAGAATAGGTAATATCAATAGGAAAACCAAAGAAACTCAAGTTTCTGTAACTGTAAATCTTGATGGAAATGGCAAAATTTCTGTCATGACAGGAATTAATTTTCTTGATCACCTAATAACAAGCCTTGGGAAACATTCCATGCTTGATCTTAAACTGAACGCAGTTTCAAAAGATGGAATAGCACATCATTTGATTGAAGATGCTGCCATAGCACTTGCAAGTGCGATGGATTCTGCTCTTGGTAATAGATCTGGCATAGTAAGATTCGGACATGCCTCAGTACCAATGGATGAATCACTAGCTGAAGCATCACTTGATCTAGTTAAACGTCAATATCACAAAATTGATCTTGCAATTGAACAAAATCAATTAGAAGGAATATCCAAGGAAGATCTGGAACATTTCTTTCGTTCTTTTGCTCAGAATCTTAACATCTGTATGCATATCACTGTAAAGTATGGAGAAAATGATCACCACAAAATTGAGGCAGCAATAAAGGCATTTGCAGTTGCATGGAGGACGGCTGTAGGGTCAGATAAAAAACAAAAAGGAATACCAAGTACTAAAGGTGCCATGTGATGGTCAAAGTTGCAATATTTGATTATGGTGCAGGAAATATATTCAGTCTAAAGACATCCTTAGAAAAAAACGATGCAACTGTAGATGTAATAAATAGTCTTAACAATACAGATGAATACTCAGGACTCTTATTGCCTGGAGTTGGAAACTTTGATCCAGCAATCCATAGTTTAGCACTATCAAAAAAATCATTTAGAGATTTGGTAAAAAACCAAATTCCAGTTCTTGGAATTTGCCTTGGAATGGAAATGTTTTTTGAAAAAAGTGAAGAGGGAAAAGCAAGCGGACTTGGAGTTTTAGATGGAGAAGTAATTCTACTTCCAAACAAGCTCAAGATCCCACATATGGGTTGGAATGACTTGCAAATTAAAAAATCAAGTAAACTTTTGGAAGGAATTCAAAATGGTTCATGGGTTTATTTTGTACACTCGTATAGGGCAAAACCACAAAACTCAGAAATAATAAAAGCAGATTCTGATTATGGAATAAGTGTTCCTGCAGTTATAGAGAGTGGTTCACTTTTTGGCACGCAATTTCATCCTGAAAAATCTGGCAAGGTGGGTTCAATAATGATTAAAAACTTTTTACGAGAGTGCAAAAAGTGAAAGTTATTCCAGCAATTGACCTTATGGATGGTAAGGTAGTGCGCCTTGTTAAAGGAGATCCAAAAAATAAAACAATTTACAGTGATGATCCGGTAGAAACTGCAAAAAAGTGGCAAAATGCGGGTGCAGACACATTACACATAGTTGATCTTGACGCAACTCTTGGAACCGGTTCTAATTTGAAAATAATTAAAAAAATTGGACAAAACATTTCTATTCCAATTCAAGTTGCAGGTGGTTTACGTAATGAAGACATCATACATGACGTACTTTCTTTTGCATCAAAAGCTGTAATTGGCACACTTGCATTTAAAAAAAAAGAAATTTTGCCAAAAATTTTGGCAAAGTATGGTGAGAATAAAATCATCATATCTACAGATCAACTAAATGGAAAAATTGTTATAGATGGATGGAAACAAAGCACAGACATTGAATTGATATCTGGAATTGAAAGCTTTGTCAAACTGGGATTTTCTGAATTTCTCTTGACAAGTGTTGATCGAGATGGAACTATGCAGGGACCAGATCTAATATCTCTTCAGATGGCATGTGCCATAAAAAATACTAGAATCATTGCAAGCGGCGGAATATCAAGTCTAAAAGATACTATCGACGTGAAAAATTGTGGAGCACATGGAGTTATTCTTGGAAAAGCACTATATGATAGAAAAATTTCAATTGAACAGGTTCGGGAAATAATATGACTTTAACCAAGAGAGTAATTCCTTGTTTGGATGTAGACAAGGGAAGAGTTGTAAAAGGCATGCACTTTGCTTCCATAAAAGATGCAGGTGATCCTGTTCTATTGGCTGAAAAATACAGCAATGAAGGGGCTGATGAGCTTGTCTTTCTTGATATCACTGCATCAGAACAACAAAGGGAAACAATCAAAACACTTGTCACTAAAGTTGCTCAAGTTATAGATATCCCATTTACAGTTGGCGGTGGTGTAAAAACGTTACAACATGCTAGAGACATTTTGTTAAGTGGCGCAGATAAAGTTGCAATAAACACTGGTGCTGTAAAAAATCCCGAAATTTTGACAAAACTTATGGAAATTTTTGGTAAACAGTGTGTTGTTGTTGCAATGGATGTAAAACGTAATTATGATTTTAAAAAGGGAAAAAATATTTTTTCCAATAACTCTGAAAAATTTTGGTTTGAAGTGTATATCTATGGTGGAAAGACTCCGACAGGCCTTGATGCAATAGAATGGGCAAAGGAAGTTGAAAGACGTGGTGCTGGTGAGATACTTCTTACAAGTATAGATATGGATGGCACAAAAGAAGGCTATGATGTTCAGTTAACAAAGGAAATTGTAAACGCTGTTAACATACCTGTAATTGCCTCTGGAGGATGTGGAAAACCAAAACACATGCTAGATGTTTTTCTTCAAACTAATGTTGATGCAGCTTTAGCAGCATCAATATTTCATTATAAGACACATTCTGTAGACAGGGTTAAAGAATATCTAAAAGAAAATGGTGTTCCTGTTAGAATATAGAAAAAGATTAAGAAAGGAAAGAAGGTAAGAATATTTATGAAAAAAACAATTGAAGAGATTGATTTTGCAAAAGGAGATGGCCTCATTCCAGTTATAGTACAAGATGTAAATTCAAAGGAGGTTCTCACATTAGCATACACAAATAAAGAATCACTTGCACTAACACAAAAAACAGGAAACTCGTGGTTTTGGAGTAGATCTAGAAACAAGTTATGGATGAAAGGAGAAGAATCTGGAAATACACAAAAAGTAAGAGAGATTCTAGTTGACTGTGACTCTGATGCGATAATTTATCTTGTAGAACCAGCGGGACCTGCATGTCATACTGGTAAAAGAGTCTGTTTTCACAACTCCCTTGAAAAATAAATTATTTACACAAATCAGGTGATATTGCTTTTACTTCAGATTGACCGCCTGGAATCCAATCATTTGTGACATTAAATGATAAGGGATGATAAGGTACACCTTGAAAGATTATTCCCCAACGTCCTACCAATTCTGCTGGAGTACATATCTTCACTCCAACATCTATGGTATTAGGTTTAAAGAATTGATGGAAACTTGATTTGAGTGTACCGTTAAATGGAATGGTATAATAAATATCTCCTTTAGGATCGACTACAACAATTTTACCAGCTTCATTTGGCTTTAAATTGCTTACAACCATAAAGACATATTCATCAAGCTTGTATTGGAATTTGTTTATTGCAAATGGGCCAGAAATATTCTGCCACTGAGCAGGGGCTACGGAAATTTGTTGTTGATTATAATAATAAATTCCACCAGCTATTATGGCAGCTATTATAAATACGGAAATTATTGGACCGGTTTTTTTCTTTTTTTGACCAGCTGTTTTCTTTTTCAATTAGGTGTCTTCCTTTTTATCTCCATTAATATTTTGTTGAAATGTAAAAAATTTAAAATTACCATGAATCTTGGTAATTTTTCAATATTTGATGTTGTTTTTTTGTTGTCTTTTTTGTATTAATGGCAAAAAATCTATTAAATTTTACTGAATAAAGAATGCCTGAAAGTTAAGTAATACTTAACTTCATATTAGGACGTTTTATGTAGTATTTTATAAAGTCAGAATTATCTTGACTACGATAAAATCATTGCAGTGCAGAGAATGCAAAAAAGAGTATGCCCCTACATTCAAGTACATTTGTGATGAATGCTTTGGACCACTGGATGTGCATTATGATTTTCCATCTGTAAACAAAAATACATTTACAAATCGTGAACACACATACTGGAGATATTTTGAACTACTCCCAATAGCAAAGAAATCAAACATAGTTAGCATTGGAGCTGGCATGACTCCTCTGATAAAGGCAGAAAAACTTGGTGAAGCTCTTGGCTTGAATAATTTATATATCAAAAATGATTCTGTAAATCCAACATTTTCATTCAAAGACAGACCTGCAGGAATCGCGGTATCAAAGGCAAAAGAATTTGGTCTTTCTGCTGTGGGATGTGCATCAACAGGAAACCTAGCATCAGCAACTGCGGCTCATGCTGCAAAAGGTGGTTTTCCATGTTATGTGTTTGCACCAAGTGACATAGAACATGCAAAAATCACGCAAGCTCTTGCGTATGGTGCCAATTTTATTGCAGTTGACGGAACATATGATGATGCAAATAGAATTGCGGCGCAGATAGGTGACAGCAAAGGAATTGGAATTGTAAACATAAACATGCGTTCATACTATGTAGAAGGATCAAAGACTTTGGCATTTGAAGTTGCTGAACAACTCAACTGGCAAGTGCCAGACAATCTAGTAATACCTGTTGGGAGCGGAGCAATGTTAAATGCAATATGTAAAGGATTTGAAGAACTAGAAAGTCTCTCTTTGCTAGGTAAAGTTTCTAACATGCACATGATTGCAGCTCAGCCACGTGGATGTGCACCTATTGTTGACGCATTTAAGAAAAATAGTTCTGATGTTATACCTGTAGAAAGTCCAGATACAATAGCAAAAAGTTTGGCAATTGGAGATCCTGGTGACGGAAGATACGTACTAAAAAGACTAAAACAGTACAATGGTTATGCTGAAGAATCATCTAACCGAGAAATTCTTGAGGCCATATTGTTACTTGCAAAAACAGAAGGAATCTTCACAGAACCTGCAGGGGGAGTGGCTGTTGCCGTTTTGAAAAAGATGATAGAAGAAAGAAAGATTGACAAAAATGAATCTACAGTTTGTTATGTGACAGGAAATGGACTAAAGGCAACTGAGGTTTTGATGGAAATTCTGTCAAAGCCTGAAACAATGCAAGCAGATATAGCAAAAATTTCTGCAATGGTGAGATAATTGGCAAGCATAAAGTTCACAATTCCATCTGTTTTAAACAAAGGTGGAGGAGAAAAAAAAGTAGATGTTTTGGCAGTAACACTTTCGGAAGCATTTGCTAAAATTTCACAAACCATGGGAGATGAGTTTCAAAGACGTGTTTTAAACCCAGATGGCACTCCACGCTCTCTTATCAATATCTACATCAATGGAAAAAACATGCGATTTTCTGGGGGAATGCAAACAATACTAAAAGACGGTGATGAAGTTTACATACTTCCTGCAGTAGCAGGAGGATCTGAGCTTTCAAGTAGAGATCTTGATAGATACTCAAGACAAGTCATGCTAGAAGAGATTGGTTATGAAGGGCAGCTTAGACTAAAAAACGCCAAAGTTTGTGTTGTAGGAATAGGTGGATTAGGAAACCCGATTGTTTCAAGACTTGTTGCAATGGGTATTGGAAAAATAAGAATAGTAGATAGAGATGTAGTTGAATTATCTAACTTGCACAGACAGACAATGTTTGATGAATCAGATGTTGGCCAGATTAAAGTTGAAGCTGCAGCAAAGAAACTAAAAAAAATGAATTCAGATGTTTCAATAGAAGCGTTACCTGTGTCTGTAAATGATTACACAGCTTTGGATATAGTAGAAGGATGTGATGTTGTTGTTGATGCATTAGACAGTGTTAATGCAAGATACTCTCTTAACAAGGCATGTGTTGCAAAAAAAATTCCATTTGTTACTGGAGCTGCAGTTGGAATTTCTGGACAGGCATTTACAATTTTACCAAATCAAACTGCATGCTATCATTGTTTATTTCCCGCATTAGATGAAGATTCCATGCCAACATGCAGTACAGAAGGAGTTCATCCGTCAATTCTTTCTATCATAGGAGGAATCGAAGTTGCAGAAGCAGTCAAAATTGTTATTGGAAAAAAACCAAGTCTTGCAAACAAATTGCTTTATGTTGATTTGGATAACATGGAGTTTAGTTCAACCATTTTTTCAAAAGTAGATGAATGTCCCGTTTGTGGAACTGGCAAAAAAGAAGAACTACCAAAAGAAGAACTAATAATAGAAGAGCTTTGTGGCCGTAATAGGGGAAAACGTACATTTTCTATAACTCCAACTCAAATGTTTAATCTTGATGTAACCAAAGTAACAAACAATGCAGAAAAAAAGGGATTCAAAATACAAAATCAGGGAGAGATGGGTTTTTCCATTTCATCAAATGATATCTTTGTAAGTTTCCTTAAACGTGGGTCTGCTGTTATAGTAGGGGAAAAGGACGAAGGATCTGCAATTACGCTATACAAGACACTAATTAGCATATGAAAACAGATTATAATAGATAGTTTTTATAGCTAAATAATAAAATTAAGCGAAATTGTAAAACCTATAACGTAAATATGTGAATTATTCATAAAATTATTGACTGCAATCAAAATTACATGAGAAGATCACAGATAATGAACAAATTGTCCATTATACTTATATATCTAGTTTCAAGCAAAAATTACAATAACTATGTACAACGAAACATTACGTAAAATAACTAGTCTATCACTATTAACAATACTTCTTACAAGCACCGCTGCTTTTGCAATGCCAAACGCATTGCCACAAGCACATGCTTCAACAAATGCAAACTTGTTTGTCTCTGCCGAAAATTCACAGTTCAACAATTACTTTGCAGGTCCACAGGTAATCCAAGTAGTCATATCTGATCCTGATATTCAGAGATTAGATCAGGCTTATGGTGAACCTACTGTAACTGTCAACGGTAAGAAACTGAGAATGGCACAGGCAACAGATGGTAACTGGTATGCTTACTTTGCAGATAGCAAAGAAGCTCAAATTGCTGACTCTACTTCTGGCGCAAAAGGTAAAGGCTTAGACTTTGGTGGCTTTTGTTCATTAGGATCTGCTGTAACCGCAACTGGCGTGGACTATTCGGAAACGAAAGGTATCGCAATTGCAAGAACAACAGGTTCTGGTGCATCAAACGGAACACAAAGTCCAGGTGCTACTGTAGGTACAGTATGTACTGCTGTCACAGGCGGTCAGCTGTCTAACCATGTAATAAGAGAAAACAAAACTCTTAACACACAAGCTCCAGGTAACAAAGCTGGTCAAATTTCTTCTGCATCAACTGCATTCGAATCAGCTTGGCCAGTAATTCAACTCTATGACTTTTCTGGTTTCCCAGCAACTGTAACAGTTGATTATCAAAAAGCAGGTGGAGATCAAATCTCTACATTGACATTTGATAGAATTCCACAAAGTCTAGTAACAAGCTCAATAGACAGAACAGCATATCCAGCAAACTCACAAGTCTTTATTACATTAAATGATCCACAACTTAACGTCGACCCAACAGAAGAAGACTCTTGGACATGGGGTGCAAATGCCACAAACAGTACATTGTACTATATGGCATTCAACAGGAACGGTGCAGCTGACGCTGATGGTACAAAAGGTATGCAGAACTTAATCGGCAACCTTACGAACTTCATGTTCGACCACAACGGCAAATTTACACTAAACCCAGCAGCTCAAGGCGTCAACGTAGTTGACTTCCAAGGAAACGGTAAAGAAAAACTAATCGGAACTCAAAGAGGTCAAACCAATGCAGTTAGAACTAGTTCAATTGGACTAAACTCTGCACCAGTTACCTTTATCGAGTCAGGTGGTGTCAATACCGGTTCCTTTGTAACTTGGGACGGTGGTAAAAAATCAGATCTAGTAACATCAAACACTCTGGCAATCAGAGGCCAATCTGCTACTATAAGATACAATGATCAATCTACAAGTATAGTGGGTGGCTTTGGATTTGCAACATTAACAGAAACAGCAACCAATGGAACATGGGCATCTGGACAAAAGATCCCAATCACACTGGTTGATTCTGATGCAAACCTAAACTCAAAGATTACAGAGCATAGAGACTTGTTCAGACCAACAAACTATCAATCCACAACAGGTGGTTTACCAACAATGACAATTGGAACTCCATTCTCAATTGCAAACGGTGCAACAAATGATATTGTAACCTTTATCAGAAATGCAACCGGCTTTGCACAGAGTGCAATACATGGCCAATCTGTACTTGTAGGAACATTAGCAACTGGTCATACCTCAAACACAACAACTACTACAACTAATGCCGATACAGTAAATATCGAGCATATTGCACTGGTAGGACCAACAACTGGTTCAACTAATAGCACTTTCACAATATCCAGAACTGGTGGTATTATCATAGATTCAGGCAAGACAGTCACTCAACTGTTAAGCACAGTTAATGACGACCTTGCAAATGATACCCAAAAGTTCAGAGGATTCAACTTTATCAACTACGACCTACGATCCCTTGGCACAAATGCCACAGGAGGAGTCGGTAACATCGGCATCTACTTGATTACAAATCCAGCAGGTGGCGGAATTCTGACTTCAACAGGTCACGTAGTTGGAAGTGGTGTAGGATTCAAGTTAACATCAATTGCAAACTCGACTAACCTTCAAGACTTCATAAACTTGAACGGTACAGCCGCGCTAGCAGGAGATGTACATGGATCTAAATTCACACCAGGAAAAGTAGCTAACGGTACACAAATCACTCTTAACCTCTTCCACAACATCGCGAAATCTGCATCAGTTGGTCTGTTCTTCAACTTTACCGGTCCGGTAACACTTGATACAACAGTAAAACCAATTGCAGCAGACTTCTTCTCAATTGGAATCACAGGTGACGGCACTACTGCCCAACAAAGGATCAACAATGCCATCTACAGATGGGAGCTTCAAGAGACAGGCGACAACACTTCTACCTTTACAGGTACGACAGAGTTTGTCATGCTCAACCAGCTAAACATCTTTGATCCAAACACCTACTCTGCATTGAGAGTAATCAACCATGAGGTTTACTTTGCAGCAATTCAAGATATGCTCGGTTCGGAATCTCGCGCACCACAGGCCACATATGAGGACCTGGGAGCTGATGGTCAATTCACGATCCTCTCAGCACAGCAAGATATTCCAACACATACCGGTGTTGTATCATTTGATAGCAAGACATACAAGATTGCAGACACAGTCACTATAACACTAAACGATGCAGATTTGAACGTCAACAATGATCTTGTTGATATCTATACCACAGTAGCTTCGCCATTTACAACAGTAGGTGCAAAATCAATTGCAGCTGCTGGTGTTGATCCAGCAGCCGACACAGTCGGTAAAGCAGGTCTTGGCTTCTACTCTGATGGTAAGACAGCATTTGGACGTCTATTAGATATCCAATTTGGTCAACAAGATGCTAGATGGTCAAACACTGGGTGCTTTGGCGCCAACTTGGCAACTCCACAGGGATTCAACCTTGGATTAGCTGACACTGGCTTTACACTAGTTGAGACTGGTCCATCAACAGGTATCTTCACTGGTACCTTTGAGATTCCAGATCAACTTTGTGACAACTCCAACCCAACAGCAACATCAGTTTCAACCGCAATCTCATCAGTAGGTCTGAACCTTAAGGTCAACTATGTTGACTTTAGAGATGCATCAGGCAAGAAAGTTGAGGTAAGCGACAACGCTGGTGTTAGAGGAAACACAGGTTCTATCACATTAGATAAATCTGTATATCCAGTACCATTTGGTTCTATTGCGACGTCAGCATCTGTATTGAATGACTTTAACATCCCTGCTAGTTCTGTAACCAGTATGAACGGCGTATTCCCATTACATCGTGATACTACCGGCGGCGGTTTGACATCGTCTAACACATTGAACAATGGTGACACAATTGTGCACATCAGAGTCAATGATCAAGACTTTAACATATCAGCAGCAGGTACTGATCACATTGCAACTGGTATCGCAAGAGGTACTGATACAGTGCACGGTCCAGTATGGGCTGTGATTAGCAGACAAAGTTCATCATCATTATTAGCATTTGCTGGAGGCCCGAACGTGATTACCGCTCATGCTGTTATCAAGACAGCACCAGCTAGTCCAACGGCCCCAACAGGTGCTGATGCAGCTAATGCAAGAGATCTTGGTCCAATGACCGAGATTGATCCAGCTTCTGGAATATTCCAAGCAGACTTGCCAATTAGATTCACAGATGGTCCAGCCGCAAACGACTGTCCATCTCCATCTAACTTCCAAGGAGCTAACGGAACATATGCTACAGGCTCTGTCGTAACAGACAGGTTTGATCTAGCACCAGCAGCTGGTACGCACTATTGTGTCAGACAAGGAGACGTACTAACCGTCTACTATAACGACACAAACGATGCATCAGGCCATCAGCAAATAGTAACTGACTCAGCAACATTTGATCTTAGAAACGGTGTATTACAATCCGACAAGTCTGTCTACATCATTGGTTCGGACATGATCCTAACCTTGGTTGAACCAGACTTGAACTTGGACTCACAACAATCCGAGTCTGCACCACTGGATCTCGTAGAATGGGATTCACATGCATTCAAGGGTACAATGGGTCCACTCGGAGCTAATCAGGCTAACTTTGACGCTAAACCTTCAACCTTTGTAGAAACAGGTAAGGACACTGGAATCTTCCAATCAGTAATCAAGATACCAAAACAGTTAGGAACTGGTACAGGTACATTACTTGAGAGAGGAGAACAGATCCACCTAGAATATACTGACTGGGGTCCAGCAGGTTCCAAGACGGTAGGCAAGAATAATCAGGATATTCAACTGACTATTTACACTTCCAACTTTGGAGCAACTGTTGAACTTGACCAGAAGGTATACACATGGACTGACAGAGTTTACATCACAGTAGTCGCACCAGATCACAACTTTGATCCAAACTTAATTGACACCATTGGTAACAATGACTTGAACAAAGTCACTGTATCAACAAGAGGAAACTCCATCTCACCATACAAATTGGTAGAGTCTGGAGTTGACACAGGTATATTCACAGGTTATGTTATCTTAACTGGTAGCGCAACCTTGAAATCTCCTGGAGGTGTCGATGGTGCTGGTACCGAGCCAACAGGCGCCGGTCCATCCGGTGTTGGTCCAACAGACGGCTTCTTGCCATCTGAGGACAGCGACGGTGTATCAGTATCGTTTGAGTTCACAAGAGATCAAACAGTAACTGGCTCAGCCCTAATCCGATGGAACATTGGTGAAATAAAGTGGCTTGAAGCAAGCTATCCAGCTAACGGTCAAGGAGTATTACAAATAGTAGATCCAGACATGAACCTTAATCCAAAGGCAGTAGACAAATTCGACACTAACGTATGGTCTGACTCTGACTCTGGTGGTATCAAACTTACCATGACAGAGACAGGAGAAGCAACTGGAATCTTCCAAGGTACAGTGTACTTTACAACGAACTTCCAGTCTTCAGGTAACAGATTACACGTAGCAGAAGGTGACACAGTCACTGGCGAATACAAGGACAGAACACTGCCCGCTCCATACACACCAGCTGATCAGTTAAGATTGACATCGACAACATTCATTGGAACAGTAGTGCCACCACTCGAAAGAGCACCGGCATCTAACCCAAGAATCGTTGACTCGTTTGGCAATGCATTGACATCAGTCAAGGTCAACCAGCAAATCCAGGTAACTGCAGATTTGACTAACGGCCAAGACAGAGATCAGCCATTTGCATATCTAGTGCAAATACAGGATGCTAACGGAGTTACAGTCTCACTATCTTGGATCACAGGCACGTTAACTGGCGGTCAATCTTTGAACCCAGCACAGTCGTGGACACCAACTGCATCTGGCACATACACAGCTCAAATCTTTGTATGGCAGAGCATTGATAATCCAAACGCACTGTCGCCACCACTATCAACTACAATAACTGTAGCATAGACAAGAAACTTCTAACTTTCCCTTTTTTCCTTTTTTTGAAAACTCCTAACGAAAGTTATAGATAAATAAGAAACTGGTTTTTACGCATGGAAAATTGCTGTCAAAAATTCAATTTTACTGATACTTTGATTTGTAATAAAATAAAATCATCACCTTAAATTATATAGAAACTTGCTAGATCTCTGAAAATCTTCAAAACCCTTAAATAGAAAATTAAAACCACGTCAAATTGATAAATGAAGAGTTTCATTGCAATTTCAGTCGTTTGTTTAGTGGCTCTTGTCATCATACCACAAATTCATTTTGCTAATGCTGCCCTAGGAGGACAAGTTTCAGAAAAACAATATGTCAATATCAGAGCTGAAGTTTGGAATCTCTTTTTCAGAATGACAACAGCTGCCTTTACCGTTGGTGCTGTGGTTTCAGGAACTATGATCTGGCTGTGTTGGAGATTTAGAGAATCACATCCCAAAAATAAAGATTATAGAACCAAATGGGAGCATTTGGATGATCCAACATCTGGAGATCATGCAGGTGGTCATTAGATGAGTCACGATACATCAGAATGGGTTTTTGTTGGAATAGTAATTGCAATTCTAGTTTATGTTGGTGTGGATTCTTGGAATATTGAAAAACTTTTAGAAGATGTTCCCGCAGATGCAGAAACAATCAAGGTGACAGGTCAGCAATGGTTCTGGAGCTTTGAACATGCAGATGGAACAAAAGAAGTCAGCACACTTCATCTCATAAAAGGTCATGCTTACAAATTTGAAATTTATTCAAAGGATGTAATGCACTCTTTTAATATTCCTGATTGGGTTGTGTTTCAAGACGCAGTTCCTGGAAGAGTTAATCATGCATGGTTTTCACCAGATCAAACTGGAACCTTTCCTATACAGTGCAGAGAATATTGTGGATTGTTACATTACAACATGAGAGGTTCACTTGTTGTGGAGGATAGCAAGACTTGAGCAAAAACATTTTATTAACTTTATCCAAAAATAAAGAGGAAACTACATGGTACTAGAGCTACAAAAACCACGACCTGTTTGGCAGATAATGTTTTCAACTCATCACACTGATGTAGGTTATCTCTATATCGTAACAGGCCTTGCATTTTTGATAATGGGCGGTGTCTTGGCACTGATCATTAGAACTCACCTATTCTGGCCTGGACAAGGCGTTTTAATTTCTGACTCTGTTACATTTAACAGAATATTTACTGTTCATGGCACTACGATGTTGTTTTTGTTTGCACTACCGTTTGCTGCAGGAGTAGGAAACTATCTTGTGCCAATAATGGTAAGATACAAAGACATGGCATATCCAAAATTAAATGCGGTTGCATTTTGGATGAATCCAGTTGGCGGTGCACTCATCTGGCTTGGATTTGCTGATGTTACATGGATGGCATATGCCCCCTATTCAGTCATAAGAGCGCCAGGTCCGGCAGCAGACATGTGGATATTTGGATTAAAGATTTTGGGTGTTTCTTCAATTCTATCATCGATTAATTTTGTTGTTACAATTCTAAAGTGCAAGCACCCTGACTTGCCTCTACGAAAAGTACCATTGTTTGCATGGTCAATGTTGACAGTGTCCCTTATGACACTAGTTGCCATGCCAACATTTGCAGCCGCACTTGTCATGCTGCTTACAGACAGATTAGGAGTTTCAGGATTTTTCAATCCGTCAGTGGGTGGAGATCCAATAGCATATTTGCATTTATTCTGGTTTACATTCCATCCCGAAGTCTACATATTTTTGTTGCCTGCAATTGGTATGATGTATGAACTTATTCCAAGATTTTCAAGAAAACCACTCTTCAGTACGGGGTCTGGTGTCTTTGCATTTGTATTGCTTGGTATGATTGGATTTGCATCATGGGGTCATCACATGTATTCAACTGGAATGGACTTTACAACAAAAACTGTATTCATGATTGGAACACTAGCTGCAGTGCCAGCATCAGGAATGCACGTCTTTAACTTTTTGGCAACAATGTGGGGTGGCAGAATTAGATTTGCTGCACCAATGAAATTTGCCGTAGGTGGAATTGCATTATTCTTCTCTGCAGGAGCAGGTGGTGTTCTTAACACTGCAATGCCACTTGACTTTATCACACATGGAACATATTGGGTAGTCGGTCACATGCACTTGTTCCTAACAGGTACAATTGCATTTGGATTTGTCGCAATGATGTACTACATGTTCCCACTAATCACAGGTAGAATGTACAGTGAAAAATGGGCAAGTGTACAATTCATCTTGATGATGTGGGGAACAGTACAACTCTTCTTCACACAGCATATTTTGGGATTAGAGGGAATGCCAAGAAGAATTTATGATTATCCAGCAGATTTCACATCATGGACACAAGGAAACCAGATAGCAACAATTGGTGCATGGCTTTTAGGCGCTAGCTTTGTAATTTTCATAGCTCAGCTAATTTACTATGCTGCAAAGGGCAAGGAAGCTAATATGGACGATCCATTTGGATTGGGTGGAAAGTACTACTATCCATATCAGGCAAAAACGCCACATCACGTAGGATATTGATATGAGTCACACAGAACACGACGCACCAACACTTAGGACATCCCCTAGAAGAATGGGTAAGATGCTTGCAATTATTATTGGAATTCAGATTGTTGGCGGTTTGATATTTTTTACGCATTATGATTTCTGGAACTCTTATCTTCCCATTGCAGGGAAACTACAAGAACAAGGCGAAGCTAAAGCTGGAGCACAAGGAACTGCAACTGGAAAAGAAGTAGATGTTTCTCTAAAATTTGTAGAATCTCCTGACTTTAAGAATTATGGATTTAATGCGCCTGTTGGGCAGACGGGAGCTAATCCTGAAGTAGATGCCAATGTAGGTGATAAGATAGTTTTTGATATCACAAACGGAGGCAAATCATTTCATGCATTTGCAGTTACAGATTCTGAATCAGGACCTGGGCCAGCTATTGATGGCACTACCATCGGTACTGCTGATAATCCAATGAAACCAGGTGCAGAAGGAAAAGTTACATTTGTTCCAGCAAAGGCAGGAGAATATTATTACATCTGTGCAGTTCCAGGACATCGTGAATTAGGAATGGAAGGAAAAATATTAGTAAAAGAAGGAGGAGGAAAAGAATCAAGCTCTGCAGCATCTGGAGCAGCAGTTGCACCAACTGGTAACAAGGTAGAATTTTCTTTGAGTTTTGTTATGAGTGCTGATTTTAAGGATTATGCATTTAATGCACTTACTGGACAACCAGGACACAATCCAGATATCACTGTAAAATCTGGCGACACTGTCACAATTCATATCAAAAATGACAGTACATCATTTCATGCATTTGGTGTAGTTACAGATCCAGAAGATCCAAGTTCTGTTGTATGGAATGCTGCCTATAAGACTCCAGACAATCCAATGAAACCACATGAGACTGGTGATGTTACTTTTGTTGCAGGTGCACCAGGTACGTATCATTACATTTGTACTGTGCCAGGTCATGCTGACTTGGGAATGAATGGCAAGTTTATTGTGCAGTAATTATGCATTTTAAATATCTAGCACTTGCTTCTCTTGTAATTTTATACTCGCTCATGTTTATTGGAGGATACCTACAAGCAAGTGGACAAGGTCTTTCTTGTCCAGAATGGCCATTATGTCCAAGTGGAATTCTTCCGTCTGCAGAATATTTGACAGAGTGGATACATAGATTGGTTGCAGCAACAACAGGAATACTAATTGTAGCAACCGCTATAGGAAGCTGGAAAGTAGCAGGCTCTAATACAAAAATAAGAATTACTGGAACTTTGGCTGGAGTTCTTGCTGTTGCTCAAATTACACTTGGAGCAATAGTGATTGATACTAAACTACATGCTGTAATTGTAGCAATACATAATGGTGCAGGAATTTTGTTATTTGCAATGACTCTTCTTACTACATTATTTGCATTTAGATTAACTAGATCTTCCACAATACAAACTAAGGTTTAGTTTTCATTTTTCGCTTTGTAATTACTGCCCAGATAATTAGTACAAAAGCACTCAAACCGCCTGCAGAAATTACATACAAAAAGATTGGTCCAAAGATGTTTACGGCTGATATGTTAAATTGGTAAGTATACGTTTCACCATTTTTTCCAGCATCGTATAGATCCACTTCAACTACATGGTTTCCCGGTTCGTGAAAAGTATAGGTGGTATCCCATTGACCACTGTCATGACTTTGAGGAGGTATTGTATCAATTAATTTATCATTATAGAAAATTCTTACTCCCATTCTAAAATGGTCGACTTCACTATTTTGTGTATTAAACGAATTAAGATAGTTAGTAGATTGTGCATAATTTAAAACTCTAAATTCAAGTTTGAATGGTTCATTTGCAGCTGGGATTTCAGGTATGGTCGCAACTTGTACCTCATAATTTCCAATTGTCTCGTCATTAGAATTGAATTCAGAGTGTGCACTTGCACTCTGAATTGCAGGAATTATCAGAACACCTAAAAAAAGTAATAATAAAAGACAACCAGATTTTCGCATCGTTTTGTTATACGGTTTTCTTTAATATATTATTACAAGGGTGATTAGATCATTGAAAATTAGCAAAAGCTTTAAATCCAGTCTGACAAGAACGGGGAATGATGACTACTGTTAGTAAAACAATCGATATCAAATCCAAAGTCTCTAACGTCTTTACCTATTTTGCAAGACCAGAACACATCTCTGACCAATTTGAAGAGAGAGTGGGAATGACTGTGGTACCCATGGATGTTAAGGCAGGTATGGGTGTAGGAACTACCTTTAGAGTAATAGGTGATTTTGATGGTAAAAGACTGGAATGGGATTGTGAAACAACAGAATTCATACCAGAACAAAAAATTGCAGCTAAAATGATCAAAGGTCCTTTCAAAAAATGGGACATTGCAGTTGAATTCAAATCACTGGAAGATAACCTAACTAAACTTACCATGACAGTAAATTATGAAATGCCATTAGGCCCACTGGGCAGCATTTTAAACAAAATTAAATTTGCAAAGACAGCAGAAAAGGGAATGGAAACTGCTCTCTACAAAGTTAGAGGACTCTTGGAAGGGAATGGTTCAATTCCAGTGTACATTACACTTGATGCGTATAGAAAACTTTTAGAGGAAAAAGCAAAAATGAACAACGCACCAGTTTCTACCGTCTTGACTAAAATATTAGAAAAATACTCTCAAATTGAGACAGTTAAAAACTAAAAATTAATTTTATTTCAACTCAAGTTTAAATAACGAACTTTGTGTTTCCTATTTTGCGGGTCTATGGCTCAGCCAGGTAGAGCGAGGGACTCTTATGCTCTTTCAGAGAAATCCCTATGTCGTGGGTTCAAATCCCACTAGACCCGCTAATTTAGAAAAAATATTCTAATGCATACATTGACAGTTTACCAATTTTGTATCAAAAGTACAATCATGAGGACCATCTGACCTTGCATCTATGGGAATATCTTTCATACATTCATCATGTCGTCCCTTTTTACAAAACCAACAAATTTTTGTAGGATCATTTTGAGAATTTGTTTCCATAAGAATCTCTCAAATCAAAATACAGCTACATCGCCTGGAGCAGGAGAATGTTCGTGGCTATTTTTGTGATATTCGATAAATTCTTTATGTGTTACCTCTTGATGTTTTCTTAATTCTTCAATATTTTCAAAAGTTTCGTTACAAAGATAACATTTTGGTTTGTGTTGATCAACCATTGATAATACCATATCTGAAATGTCTGTGTTGTTGTAATTGAATCTTTCAGATATGATTTTGTATCACTTGCGTCTCAAATTGGAGTTAGCCATTTTGAGAATCTTTTAGCTTTTCCCATGGCTACACTCAAAAAGGCATTTTGAAGCTTTCGTGTTATCTTACCAGGTTTCCCGTCTCCGATTGTTATGTTGTCAATTTCTGTTACCGATTTTACCTCTGCGGCTGTTCCAGTCATAAATACTTCATCAGCAACATAGAGATCCTCTCTATCGATATTAGTTTCTGTTATTGAAATCTCATCAGCACTAGCTATTTTGATGACACTGTCTCTCGTTATACCATTTAATATGCCAGCACTTAGCGGAGGAGTAAATATTTCGCCATTATTTACAAGGAAAATATTTTCTGCACTTCCTTCTGAGATTTTGCCATTATAATTTAACATTATAGCTTCATCATAGCCATCTTTTAGCGCTTCTACTCTGGCAAGTGCAGCATTTGCATAGTTCGAGGCAGCTTTTGCTTGCATAGGTTGGGATCTAGAATCTATTCTTAACCAACTTGAAACTTTACATCTTGCCCCATGTACTTTTCCTGCACTTGATTCACCAAGTTTCCATTCCCAACATGCAATAGCAAGATCAATCTTATTTGGAGTCGGAGTTAAACCAAGTACTCCATAACCATAATAAGCAATGGGTCTGATGTAACATTCTTTTAACTTACTTGCCTTTACTGTTTCTATTATTGCTTTAGAGATTTCATTTTTTGAATATGGTAATTTCATAGAATACATTTTTGCTGATTTGAATAATCTATCAACATGTTCTGGTAATCGAAATATCATAGAACCTTTTGGTGTGTTATAGCATCTAATTCCTTCAAAGACTGCTGTTGAATAATGTAATGCATGGGTAAGAACATGTATTTTGGCATCCTTGAATGGTACAAGCTTACCATTCATCCAAATTTTTCCTTGTTCTTTCATAGAAAATGACACGGAGTCTGGTAATTTAAAGAATTAATTAGAATTTAGTACTAGACAATATTTGAAATCACTGTTTTAATTTTATAATTGAAGCCTAATTTCTTTAAATTTAAGTCTGAGATTTTATTCCTATGAACTCAATTCTCTCTTTGTTGTGGTATCTCTTCTGGTGTATGCCTAATTGGAAATGGATTTGAGATGAGAAAAATTTGTTTATCTATAGCAAAGGACGAGAATTAACCTCAAAAAATGTTTTCTTGAATAAAAATATAACTGGAAGTGATATGTGTCCTGATTGCAGTGGCTCTCATCTTGTGGATTATTACTAGTAATACTAATGGATCTATATAGATCAGGTCTAAATATTGCTGATGTGTATATACGATAGCGCGTGTTTTGGGTAACGCCGGGCTGATTCTAGATACGAGGCCCAAGAATAAACCCACTTTGACTTCTATAGGTATAGGCTTGTAGGGGTCAACTGCTTAAGCTAAATATCAGTTGTTTTCAAAATAAAATAAATCCAGTAATTATTCCTGCATTAAATTACTAAAAGCAAGAATTAACTAGTGTCATTTCATTTGTTTCAGTATGGTTAAAAGAAAAACAGGTAAGCATATGAGAATTGCAGACCAGCATGCTGTACGTAGAAAAAGAAAGAAGTAACCTTCAATTTTTGTCTCTATACAAACTTGATTTTTGATCTTTCATTATGTACTGTACGAATAGCTTTTTCTATGTTATCTCCAGTATCCTCTATTACTATTATAATTCGTGAAGTCTCTTCTTGAGCATCCATGTTTAGTATGTTTAAACCAGCTTCACCTATCTTAGAGCTAGCTTTGGATGCAATCTGTTGTACACGCCACATCTCATCTCCTATCAAAGTAATAACGCCTCTATTGTAAGTAATTGAAGCTAACGAATCAAACGCGAGAATGTATCTCTCATTTCGTTTTACATAATCTGCATCAAGAAACAGTACTCTAGTAAATTCTATACCATCTTTTGTATAGGGAGATAAAATTACAAATTCATTATACCTCTTGTCCTTTTCAAGGGACTCAAACAAACTTTGTGCAGAAACACTTTCTATTCGTAATATTGCACAGTTCTTTTTCCCTGTAACTATCTTAAGAGGATGACCATTTTTTTTGCTAGGATTTCTCTCAATAGTAGTAAGTTTTTCAGGTTTATTCATATCAGTTATTATTATTGGCATATCTACACCATTTTCCACAATCTCTTTTATCGCAATTGGATCCAGGATTTTCATTCCAAACATACCTGCAATTCTAGCTTCATTATACGAAAGTTGTCCAATGCCTTCTAATTCTTCTTTTACAATTCTTGGATCGGCAGAAAGAACCGCACTATCCTTTTCAAAATCAATTTTAGTATGATATTTTTTACTAAATAATATGCCAAGATCTGCAGCAGTTCTGTCTGAACCTCCTCTTTCATAGGTAGTTTCTAATCCATCAATAGTTTTTCCAATGAATCCTCCAATAGATAGTACATCATTTTTTTCTAGTAGTGCTTCTATGGCATTTACATTTTGAGAAGATTCTGCAACCAGAAAGTTTGCTGACTCTATATTTTTGTCAGTTATGATTGGCCACGTCTCAAATTCTATTACATCTGATTTAATTCCTGAACTTTTTAGAACATAATTCATTACATGTGACATGAGTATCTCTCCAGAATATGCAAGAACTCTGGATCTTGTTTCATATGCAAATTCTTTTTTTTGTATAGCTATATTCAATGCATTTGATGATTTTTCCAACAAGGAACCAATTATTTTTTTACAATCTTCTTGGTATTTCTTGTCTACAAATTCTAATATTTTCTGATATGGTTTTTTTAATTCCTCTATGTTTACTAGATTTCCTTCTTCTGCTTTTTGACCGATTTTTAAAGCAATGTCTGTAAGGGATCTTTGTTTATTGTCATGTTCAGTTAAAGGAGCAGAAAAGACAGCAATTACTTTGGAATCTTTTTTCAATTCATTAATGCGCTTTATGATAAGAGGTATTTGTTTACCATCAATTCCTATCGCACTTCCACCAAACTTTGCAATTACTAGATTTTTCAAAACTTAATTACAGCTCTCAAAATCCGTGTATAAAGTTTGGGTAAACTATGAACTCAAATGTGATTGAATTCAGATAAATTATACGCATTCCTTAAATCTGGAATTTAGACTAGTATATTATGTCATTTGTGATAAATTTTGAGGATGAATTCAATTGAGTGACCTTATACAAGGTGAACTATTCAAAGACAAAAATACAAATCATATTCTGCAATATGTTCCGGAGATAGGTTTAGTGCATAATGAATCATTATGTAAGGAAATAACTGGCTGCATTAATTTTCAACAAAACAATTAAAATCATAATATCTTTTTGATCAGGTTTGCAGCTTTTTGAGCACCATCAAAATTTATTTGAATCCTTTTTTCATTAATTTTTTCTGGAATCAAAGACTCTAAAAGGGAAAGATCATCAAAAGAAAAACCTACTTCCTTTGCATTTTCTTCTTGTTCAAAATGTCCCTTTATTGGTATGAAAATACCTGGGGTTCCATAATGTTTAGATTCATCAATTGTTGATTTGCCTGCAAGAGAAATTATCAAATCTGCAGCATAAATGATTTCATGTAAATTATTTACAAAACCGAGATTTCGTATCTTATCATTATAAATTTTTAATGACGGTCCAGAAACAATGACAAGTTCTGCATCTAATTTTATTTTTTCAAAGACATCAATTACTGCATCAATTAAAAATTTACCTGCATTTGTTCCTCCTATACTTACAACAATTGTTTTTTTATTGAACAAAAATTTCTTTCTTAATTCCTCCCTTGTCCGTATAATGCTTCTTACTATTGGTCCAACTCTTACAATGTTATCTTCATTAGGACCATTTTCAGGTAAAATTACAAGATCACATTTTTGAATTATCTCTTTCATTGAACGATTCATCTTTTTTTCAATTAAAGATCCAATTCCACGTACAAATCTTGTTTCTAAAATATCTGTAATCAATATTGTTCTTAGTTTTTTTCCCTGTCCTATTGTGAGTGATGCAAAATCCTCATCACTAACTATGAGATTTGGTTTTTCCCTTTCTATTATATTTGATGATATAGCCTTACATTCCTTGTAATATGAATAATATTTAAAAAGCCAATTTAATGGATTTTGTAATTTACCATTATTGACTGCAAAAGGAGGAGGATGATACAAGTCTTCTATATCAAAACTATATTCTGAAAATAATTTTGATCCTCCTTCACCACTGATAAATTTTATAGAATTTTTATCAAGATATTGAGCAATAGCTATGTCTCGTGTTGCATGTCCAAGACCTATTGGACTTGAAAAGAAAACTATCTTATTCATATTTTGAATTCAATTGGTGATAATTTCTGCGTTTTTCTTTTCATATAAAATTCTCAAAGTTTAAATGCATTTCTAATTGGAATTTGCTTGGGTTCATAGTCCAGCCGGTTATGACGTCGCCCTTACACGGCGAAGATCCAGGGTTCGAATCCCTGTGGACCCATACTTCATGCAGTATGAATTCCCATCGAAAAATGACTGAATTTTTCATTTTTGGAGTAGTGATTTTTGTTTGTGGTATCTATGTGAACATCTCAGATAATTTTCTAATGATTATATCATGTCCATAAAATACATGTAACGAACAATACTCCTTTATCATTTTTTCAATAGATTTATCATTAAAGTATTTTTCATTGTATCTCCCAAATGATTTGTTACAGTTACGACAGTATATCTCCTTCAAATTCACATCAATTTTTCTTTTTTTTCATAACTGGTTAACTCCCACTTGCTTCGGAATCTATCATTATGTAATTTGCAGTTGGAATCGGTTCAATGTATCTGATTGTCTTTTTTGGAAAATTATCCAAAATGATATTAAATATAATTTCTCTTAACGTTTCTGGAACTCCAATTAAAACATTATCTCTTGTTAAAATTTTTAATGAGTTATTTACTATTTCTGACTCGGATTTGTTTGAACGTATTTCACTTACTATGTGTGCACAATATGCCAACAAGGCTTCATTGACGTTTAGTTTCAAATTTTTTGCAAGTTTGTCCTTAACTAATTCTACAACATTGTGAAAAATTGCATCATCTTCGTTTCTGAATTCAAACAATATCGTAAAGGAAAGATCTGATTCTCCCTTTACCACCATCTCGATTTTAATCAATTTCTTTTTGGAATCTTTGCTTTTGGACCGTTTCCAAAGTCATAAGTATGATTTTTTCCACGATATGCATTTGGTCGTATCGGTTTGCCTTCAGTTTGGCCTTTCTTAGTAAGAGATAATCCTGCGAGAAGTTCTACAATCAATCTGTTTGCCAAGCCTGATGTAATTCCTCCATTGTAAGAGTTCCCATCACTTACATCATAGTTTGGTGCAACTTCTACAAGATCAAATGCAAACTTGTCTGGATCAAATGATGTGGAAAGCAACCTCATCAATCTCATCCCTTCTCTTGATGTCAAGCCGTTTGGTTCAGGCTCTCCTGTTCCTGGAGCATATGCTGGATCAAATGTATCAATGTCCCAGCTGATGTATACTGCATCTACGTTATCATTAGCCCTATCTGCCGCTTCTTTTGCAATCCTATCGATTCCTAATTCCTCTACATCTAGCATGGTAAACCATTGAAAGTCTTGATCTGCCATCCACTTGTATAGATCTGGTCCAGGCCAATATCCACGAGGTCCAATTAGTGTGTAATTCTTTCCTTTAAGACATCCTAATTCCATTATTCTTCTAATGTGAGCCCCATGGTCATACTTGAAACCGCATAGACCTTGTGGTGCACAGTCAGCATGTGTATCAATGTGAATCATTCCTATGTTTTTGTATTTTTTTGCAAATGCTCGTACATTTGCAAAAGTAATAGAGTGATCACCACCAAGCATGACTGGGATTCCATCAACATCTAATACTTCTTTGACTTTGTCAGTCATTCTTCTATGGGATTCTACTACATCACCTGGTGAAATATTGACATCTCCATAATCAACTGTCCTGAAAACTCCAAATGGGTCAACGCCAGTTTCGATGTTGAAATGTTCGTATGGAGGAGATGGTACGGTAGAAGCTGCTCTTATAGCTCTTGGTCCATATCTAGCACCTGGTCTGATAGTTGTTCCAAAGTCAAAAGGTTCACCTATTATTGCTACATCAGGTCGTACTTTTTCTAACTCGGCTTTACTTCTTAACCAAGGTAATTTCAAGAACGTTGGTATACCAACAAAAATCGGTTCGTCATTACCCTTGTATGAATCTCCATAAAATTCCATTCCCATATTTATCGATTTAGTAATAGATTAGTATCTACTTAAATTTGTCTAAGTAATCTACGTTTTTGAATGGTTCTGCAGTAGAACTTTTTCGTATTTGATTTTTGAATTATTGAAAATGTTGCGTAATCTACGTGCTATTTCAGAAAAAATTTGTCTGAAAATTTGATGTAATAAAATTTTAAATACATTAGAATTAATAATGTCCTAATGGATTTGACAGGTGTTTATGCAATGTTTGCAGCAATACTGGCTGCAAGTGGTTTCTTTTTGTTCATGGGAACTATAGGTCTTAAGGGGGACAAAAAAGAAGATGAATTGCATAAAGCAGAGAATACATAGAGTTATTCAATATGTTTAGCTGGTTAAGAAAAAAAAATAATTTATCTTCTCCAGAGTACAAATTTAGGCATAGCAGAAAAGAAGCTTCTGCAGATTATGTCAAGTATGGTGAAGATCTGGCAAATGGTAATAGACCAGAGGAAGCCTTGGAATATTTTGATAAAGCTATACAGATGCTGCCAACCAACGATTTTGCGTGGGGTGATAAAGGTTTGATCTTAGATAAATTGGGAAGAGCAGATGAGGCTTTAGAATCCTTTTCTCATGCAATTGCAATTGATTCTACCAATCCTATTACATGGCATAATAAAGGATTAACATTGATTAAATTAAAAAGATTGGAAGAAGCAATAGAATGTTTTGATCATGCAATAGAGAACAATGAAAAATATGCAAAAGCTTGGTATAACAAGGGAAGAGCGTTAACAATGCTAAATAAAGTTGACGAGGGGCAAAAGTCCTTTGATACAGCAAGGAAGCTTGATCCATTCCTTTATTCAAAGCTAAAGAAAATGCACTAATTATCTACTAGTCTCTTAACATAAAGAGTCTGTCTTAACTATATGAAGAAATTTATTAATTGAGAACTTGCTATTAAGAGAATGTTTGGCACAAAATATGGTTGTGGAGCATGTGGTGCTATTTTCAAAGATAGAGAAGATCTTTTAAAACATGCTCAAGACTTGCATGATAAAAAAACTACCTATTTGTGTATAACATGTGATGAATCATTTGAAAATGAATCCTCATTTCGAATGCATATGGCAAGAGATCATAGAATATAATTTTCCTTTTTTGGTTCTATAGTTATTCATGTTGTGTGTGTTGAACAAATTAGCAAATCAACAAAAAAACACAATTTCTTAACCTTTTTTTGAATTTCGTATATCAATTTCGACAGTCGAACTATCTGAAAAAACTCCAACCGCCATATTTAATAATATATAGTTACTAATTACAAGGAACATGGCTGATATTCCTCTCTATTATCCCGTTGTAGTTATGGCATTTGTTGCTGCGACTGCTGCCATAGGAGTTCTTGCAGTAAAATTTGTCAAGAAAAGTAGTAAACGTTACATTGTTGCAGGTAAGAGCTTGCCTTTATTTTTTATTGGTACAATGTTGGTTTCTGAAGCAGTTGATGGGAATGCATCACTTGGAAATGTATCATTATCAGCTTCGTTTGGATTCTGGGGTGGTGCAGTTATACCGCTTGGTTTGGCAATTTGCCTTGTCTTAACAGGTGCTTTCTTTGGAAAAAGATTCAACCGAATGAATATGATTACACTGGCAGATTTCTACTATAGGCGTTATGGAAATGTTACCGAAGTCATGTCAGGCACTTTGATGTCAATAAGTTTCATTGTACTTGTAGCTGGAAACCTTGGTGCAAGTGGTTACATTCTATCTGTAGTTTTAGGTATACCGTTGATCTATGCTATGTTGATTTCTACAGCTGTAGTATTATTGTATACATATTTTGGTGGACTATTTTCATGTGCATATACTGATATCTTCCACATCTATCTAGCAGTGGTTGGATTCTGGGCAGGTTTTATCTATTTCATTGGTCCTTGGTCTCCTATTCCGGGTGGATTGGAAACCATTGTAGCAAATGTACCTACTAACTTCATGGACATGTCTGGTCTATATGATGTTGGTAATGGCGCCCTAGTCAATTGGGCAGGCATAATATCATTAGGTATAGGGGATATTGTTGCACTAGACTTTATGGAACGTGTATTTGCTGCAGATGGTGGACGAACAGCTCAAAAGGGTTCGTATATGGCTGCAGGATTAACTCTGTTGATACTTATTCCTACTACAATGATGGGAATAATTGGACTAACAGTTGAACCAAATGTTGTTAAAGCTGATCCATATACTCTCTATCCAATTATAGCAATAAAGCACATGCCCGCGGTGATTGGTATCTTGATGCTTGTAAGTACGATAAGCTGTGGTATGTCTACAGCAAACGGAGGAACATTAGCAATTGCAAGTGTGTTATCAAGAAACATGTTACAACGTAACATTGTTACAAGATTTTTGAAAAGAGAAAAACTAACTGACAGACAATTGCTGGTGTCCACCAGACTTTTCGTTATCCCTATGTTCTTTACTGCATTTGCGTTAGGTTATCTAATTCCAAGACCTGGTGTTTACTTGATACTTGCCTTTGATATTGTCTTGGCAGGATGTCTCATACCTCTAGTCTTTGGAACATTCTGGAAAAAATCAACCTCAGCTGGAGCTGTGGCATCAATTGTTGTAGGTTCGGTGTTAAGATTAATCTTATTTTTCCTAATAACCAATGCGGCTCCTACAGATCCAATGGCTGCATATGCTGGATTAGATACAATGATTCCACCACTAATCTCACTTCCAGTCTTTATACTAGTGAGTTTGGCAACACAAAAGAGGAATCCACCCAGACATGATGTTGTGTATCTCATACCAAATGATTCTGATGTTGTTACTGGTGCAGATGTAAAAGATTGGGTTAACCCTATTGACACAAGACAAGTTGGCAGAGGAAGTCATGGGGGAGCAGTATGAGAGTGACTAGAACTCAAATGGAGCTGTAATAAAAAATGTCACAAAAAAATGCGGCAATAAAAAAAATATTATTGGCAATTGATAAATCTGGATACAAAGATAAAGCAACAGCATATGCAATAACACTGGCAAAATCTTTAGGATCTGAAATAACAGTGATTCATGTAATTGGTAAATCCTCACTTGGTGCAACTGCTGATGTCTTAGGTTATTACAGAGGTGGAAAACTGAAGGCATTCCAAGAAGCCTTGAAGAAGGATGCAGAAAAATTACTTGATAAAGTAGTACGGGCAGGAGAAAACGAAGGAGTTGTAGTAACTCAACAAGTCCTGATAGGCTCTCCCATTAAAAAAATCATATTAGATTACGCAAAGAATCACAAAATAGATTTGATAGTTATTGGAACTAAAGGCATGACAGGCATAGAAAAATTCCTCATGGGTAGCGTAGCTAACGATGTAATCGCCTATGCGCATTGTCCTGTATTGGCAGTAAGATAACTAAAATTTGCTCTAAATTAGGAGTTCGATTGTCGAACTAATTAAGGCGCTTTACCAGTAAATTTTTGACATAATCAGTGACATCAAGTCCATTTTGTAGTGCTTGTTCATTTAGCTGTTCCCAAATCTTTTTGTCAAATTTCTTTTTTGGATTAAAAACAAGACGTATAGTCAAAAGACCTTTTGGCGCTCCACGTTTTACTCCAGTTTTTATCATTATTTCTTGTAATTTACCTTCAGATACTGCATTTACCAATTTCTCTTGGAGTGATTTTGGTTTTCTTGCGATTTGTATTGCTTCATAAAGTGTAATTTCTCCACTTTCTATTGCTTGCTGTAACGGCTCTGCTAATGTCAGAACACTTAACCATTCACTAACTGTGCTCTTTGACAATCCATATTTTTTGGAGACGCCTGTAATGCCAGACTCTGTAGAGTCAACCAATTTTCTTACCATCTTTGCTTTTTCAATTGGGGACAGATCTTTGCGGATTAGATTTTCAAACAATGATGCAGCTTCTGCTTCTGCACCCTCAAGCTCAGTTACTACCGCAGGGATCTCTCTTGATCCCTTTGCACTTAGTGATAGAAATCTTCTACGACCAATTAACAACTTGTATCTCTTACTTGCATTATCAAATCTAACTACAACTGGTTGCAGTAATTCGAACTTTGATAAATGATCTTTAATCAGCTGGTCCTTAACATCTCTTCCAAAAGGATGATCTTTTCGTACATTTTCATCAGCTATATCTATTAGCTTAAGAGGAATGTTCTTTATTTTCATAAATGAATTTGATTACTAAATCTATTTATAATTTCCTTCTCTTTGTAATTTACCATTTTATCACTAAAATGTACAATATTTACAATAACTTTGGAGTAAAATGTAGATTACGCATCATTTTTCCGCTGTAAATCAGTAGTTTACATTTTTTACCCCAAACCTTAAATCATTTTTGAAAGTAGTAGTTTGAACTATGGAAAAAATCAGTATTGGATTTGATACAAAAACTGAAGAACTCCTAGACAAAATATCATTTCTAAGTTATAATATTGCAACATATAACGCTGTGAACGGTGAACTAGGACTTGATAATGAACCGGTCTCAGTAGATGAAATATTTGATTTCATAAATGACTTGAAACATGAAGGTGAAGTGCCAAATATGCCAAACATAACAAAATTAGATGTTTTGTTAACTTTCAAGCTGCTCATGAATGCAGGATTAGGCAAACGAACGAGTCCTGATCTTACTGTTCTATCAAACTAATAGGCATAATTCACAGCTGGTTGTAAAGAAATTAAGTTCTATAATGTCAATATTTTTTTTGCAGAATTAATTCTTTCTAACAAGTCTTTAAGAAATACATCTGCAAAATGTTCAAATGTTTTTACACCATATTCTGTTTCATATTCTTTCTTCCTTTGGTTATACTCTGAAATTAGCCAAGTAAAATCAGCCTCTTTTAACTTGATAATGTTGTTTTGAGAGACTGCCTTAGATTCAAACATGTTAAGCATGAAGATGCTTGCAAATTTTGTAAAGTTGTTTGCTCTGTATTTTTTTTCATATTTTTCCTTTAACACTTCATAGTTCTCTTCAAACCATTCTTTAACATCTGATCTTACTGTTAAAGAAGTATATCTTCCTGAGAAGTCAATCTTTATGTTATACATCCCTACTGTATAGTATTTCCGTTTTATCTCATTCATCATAATTATCAAGGCACTAGGAAGAAACATCCCAGGATAATATTCATCCGTATCCTTTTGTAGTTCAGATATGATCGCAGGTTTTAGTCCTATGGTTCCATATCCCTGACTTGGCATGAGAATGTGATCAATTGGTTATTTTAAAAATCTTTAATTAGTATTTAAATAAAACCAACGATTTGATTGCTTCTGCTTCCTTATGATTTCCTATAAACATAAAATTGATTATATAAAAAATAATTAAAAATATTTTTTGACAATGATTCTATAAAGGAACCATTGTATCAATGAGTCTGGCATTCGTTACATGACCATCTTTTTGTTGAATGACCAAATCTACAGTGTGTTTCAATTTGTTTAACAGAAAAGTCACTTGTACATCCCATGAATCTTGAGGCCCCTTTTCTGGTAATGCAAAGAGTTCTCTTATCTTGAAATCTTGGATTTCTGTGCCATAGAGTGACTCTGTTGCTTTCTTGGAAGCTTTTTCAACTTCGTCACGTGTATTGACGGGATTCATGATGTAATTTATACTTAGTAAATATAAAAATATATTGATTTTCGATTGTCGAACTAAAACAAGTGATACAATCTTGCCATGGCTAGTTTTTGAGATGGTTCTGTTGTGGCTAGTTTTCCATCAACTGTAACTTTGTAAGTTTCAGGATCAATCTCTATTTTTGGAACTAAATTATTGTAGAGCATATTTTTCTTACCAATTTTTCTACAATTTTTAACTGGAAGTAATTTCTTTTTCAAACCTATTTTTTTTGATAGCCCATTCCGTATTGCTAGTTTTGAAGTAAAAGTTACAGACGTAGTATGTATTGCTTTTCCAAGTGCACCAAACATTGGACGGTAATACACTGGCTCTGGTGTTGGAATTGATGCATTGGGATCACCCATCAAAGAATAAGCTATAAACCCACCTTTTATTACCATTTTAGGTTTCACGCCAAAGAATTCAGGACTCCAAATCACAATATCAGCTAATTTTCCTGGCTCTAAAGAACCAACATAATCAGAGATTCCATGTGTTATTGCTGGGTTGATGGTAATTTTTGAAAGATATCTTTTCACACGAAGATTATCGTTATCTTCTGATTCTTTTGTTAAACGACTGGACATTTTTTTCATTTTATCAGCTGTTTGCCATGCTCTGATGCTCACTTCTCCAACTCTACCCATTGCTTGACTATCAGAAGAATACATGCTTAGAGCACCAATATCATGTAATACATCTTCTGCAGCTATTGTTTCACCTCTAATTCTTGACTCCGCAAAGGCCACGTCCTCTCTTACAGAGGGATTTAGATGATGACAAACCATCATCATATCTATGTGTTCATCTAGAGTATTAACCGTAAACGGTCTTGTTGGGGTTGTAGAAGAAGGAAGAATGTTTTTCTTACCTGCTATTTTCATGATATCTGGTGCATGTCCACCACCAGCACCTTCTGTGTGATAAGTATGAATTGTTCTTCCGGCTATTGCTTCAATTGTATCATCAACAAAACCGCATTCATTTAGCGTGTCTGTATGGATAGCTACCTGAGTGTCAGTTTTATCTGCAACACGTAATGCTGCATCAATAGTGGCAGGAGTAGAACCCCAGTCCTCATGTAATTTCAAACCACAAGCTCCTGCTGCAATTTGTTCCATTAATGCAGGTTCCAAGGAATCATTTCCCTTACCTAATAGACCAAAATTTAGTGGCAGATCATCCAGAGCTTCAAGCATTCTGTGAATGTTCCAAGAACCAGGAGTGCATGTTGTTGCCTTAGTACCATCAGCAGGCCCAGTACCTCCTCCTATCATTGTTGTAGTTCCACTGCAAATTGCCTCTACGGCTTGTTGTGGAGAAATAAAATGAATATGAGTATCAATTATTCCAGGAGTGCATATAGTGTGTTCTCCAGCTATTACCTCTGTGTTTGCAGATATTACCATGTCAACTCCATCCATGACGTTTGGATTGCCTGCTTTTCCTATTCCAGCTATTAACCCGTTTTTGATACCAATATCTGCTTTGATAATTCCAAGTACAGGATCCATGATAATTGCATTTGTTATTACTAGATCAAGTGAATTTTTACTAGTAACACCACTTGCTTGTCCCATTCCGTCTCTAGCACTTTTGCCACCGCCAAAAACTATCTCGTCACCATAATTTTGAAAATCTTTTTCAATTTCGATTATAAGTTCAGTATCAGCTAGTCTAATTTTGTCGCTCTTTGTAGGACCATAAAGATCAACATATTGTTTTCTTGGAATTATCAATGTCATTTCTGATCAATATTTTTGAATCCTTTTTTTCGCATTTTTTTTAGAGCAATCTGCTTTTTAGAAACGAGTTTGCCATTCACAAGACCATTGAATCCATATACTGTTTTCAGACCACCGTACTCTGTTAATTCTACCTCTTTTGTGTCACCTGGTTCAAACCTAACTGATGTTCCTGCTGGTATATTCAAATGATAACCGTATGCCCTCTCGCGAGAGAAGACAAGAGCCTTATTAGTTTCAAAGAAATGTGTATGAGAGCCTACCTGTATTGGCCTGTCCCCAGAGTTGCTAATCTTAATCTTTACAGTCTTCTTACCTTTATTTGCAATAATAGGCGTGTCATTTAAGAAATATTCTCCTGGGATCATTGCTATACTATCGGATCGTGAACTGTGACAAGCTTGGTTCCATCATCAAAAGTTGCTTCAGTTTGTACTGTTTTAATCAACTCGGGAACACCAGGTAACACATCGTCTTTTGTTAACACTTTTCTTCCTGAGCTCATTAGTTCTGAAACCGATTTTCCATCTCTAGCTCCCTCAACTATATGATCTGCAATAAGAGCTAAAGCTTCTACATAGTTGAGCTTCAATCCTCTTGCCTTTCTTCTTCGTGCAACTTCAGCTGTCATAAAAATATAGAGTTTATCAATTTCTCTAGGGGTAAGCATCATATCAATATCTATCATGACCTGTTGTATTTAATATTTATAATAAATTACTATGATCACAAAATATAATTTCATAGCATTATCTAGACTGTCATGCTTACAATCACATCTGTAATAGGAAATATTTTTGACGACAAAAAACTAATGATGAAATTCAAACAAATGGAATCCAAAAAAAGATGTGAAAGACTAAAAATATCACGCCTTGAGTTAGAAAGAAGCAGAATTAGGAAGAAAACAGATTTTGGAACAGATGTAGGTCTTATTCTTGATTCTGGAACAAGACTATATCATGGCGATGTCATAATATCAAATACCAACAAATTCATCATGATTGAACAATTGCCTGAGAAAGTGATCTCTATAAGAATAAAGAAACTAAAGAAAAATTCTACTGGATTAATAACGTTAGGGCATATTATAGGAAATAGACACAAACCAATTGTAATCAATAATGACATTCTATACTTTCCAATTCAAGCGCATTCTGAAGTTGAGGTGTTTAAAAAACTATTAGATGTAGTAACTAATCTAGAGATTGATGTAGAGGAGCAGATTTTTCAACCTCAACATGGAATGTATATGCATGAACACTGATCACGAGTTTTTTTTAATGCAGCTGGCAGATTCTTTTTTTCCATCTGGCATGTTTGGACTGTCGAATGGTCTGGAATCACTTGCAAAGCATGATAGAATCAAAAACGAACAAGATGTTTTAAATTTTATTGAACAGCAGATAAAATTTCAACTTGTACCTTGCGATTGTATGGTTTTCTTAATTGCTATGGAGGCTGCAAAAAATGAGAACATTGAAGAACTTGTGGAAGCAGATAACAGATTCTATTCTATAAGACTCATACGAGAAGTAAGAAACACATCTGTTAGAACTGGTTCACAAATACTGAATTGTATTATTCAAATGACATTTGACAAAAAGAAAAGTAACACTGCAAAAAATTTTCAAAAGAAAATAGCATCTAATGAAACTGTTGGAACATATCCTGTTTGTCTAGGAATAGCTGCAAATCTTTTGAATATTCCAGCTAAAAGTGGTGTACGCATGATGCTTTATTCATTTAGCCAAAGTGTCATAGCAGCAGCAATTAGACTGGGAATAATAGAACACATAAGCGGTCAGATAATTCTAACAACGCTTGCCGACAAGATTAATTCTATTTCAACGAACATTAAGAAAGAATCGTTAAACAGCCTTTGGCAACTAACACCTGTGACAGATATTTTTCAAATGATTCATGAACATGATGATTCTAAAATGTTCATTACATAATTTAGAGGTGCAACTAGATGTTAAAAAATAAAAAAATACCGAAAGTTGGAATTGGTGGTCCTGTAGGATCTGGAAAAACACGTCTAATTGAGAGAGTGGTACCCATTCTCATAAAAAGAGGTTACAGGTGCTGCATAATATCAAATGATGTAATATCAAAGGAAGATGCAGAAAGAATGCAACGAACGTTATCTACAGAGCTGAAAGTTATGCCTGAAAACATGATTATAGGAATAGCCACAGGTGGTTGTCCACATACTGCTATACGTGAAGATCCGACAATAAATTTGGCAGTAATTGAAGAAATCGAAAAGAAAGATCCTACTCTTGATCTGATTATTATTGAAAGTGGAGGCGACAATGTCATGACCACTTTTAGTCCTGCACTTGCAGATTATTTCATTTACATAATAGACGTAGCTGGAGGAGACAAGTATCCAAGAAAAGGCGGATTGGGAATAGAAAGTAGCGATTTACTTGTGATCAACAAAATTGATCTTGCAACACATGTAGGAGCAGATCTTGCTGTAATGGAAAGGGATGCAAAAAAAATACGAGCAGAAAAATCCTATGTTTTTGTTAATTGTCAGACAGGTGAAGGCATAAAACAAGTCGCTGAAAACATAATCAAATCAGTACTGTTTGATAAAAAACCAATTGTCAAAAAGGATCAAATAAAATGAATTCACAAATTCCAGATATTTTCAAGAATTATGTAAACAAGAAATTAAAGATGCCAGGTCAAAATGGTACTATAGAGATAGAGATTCAAGTAAATGAAGATTCTAAAACATACATTAAATCACTGCTGTCAAAAGCACCATTTTTGATTCAAAAAGCGATGTATCCTGATACAGATTACCCAAATTTTGCCCACATCTACATAATGTCATCTTCTGGAGGTATTTTGCAGGGAGATGAACAGAAAATTGATGTTGTCATGGGTATGAACTCATCAGCAAGAATTACCACTCAATCAGCAACTAAAATTTACAAGATGGATGGTGGTTATGCTTCTCAATACATTAACATACATAATCAGGAAGGGAGTTATCTGGAATTTATTCCACATCAGATCATACCATTTAAGTCATCTAGATTTTATCAGGAAGTAAATCTTGAGGTTGCAGATAATGCAATTTTGATCTACTCTGAAATTATATCCGCAGGTAGAATTGCGTCTGGTGAAAAGTTTGATTTTGATCTATGCTTTCTTCGTACATCAGCTTATAGAAATGGTAAGATGCTGTTTACAGATGTCATGAGTTTGAATAAGAAAGATAAATCAAATCTTGAATCTGTATTTGGAGGAAAGACTATCTTTTCTACCGTTTACATAATTGGAAATTCTATTCAAATAGAAAGCATTGTAGACAAGATTAATTTAGCAACCAAAAGTGATTCATTATTAGCTAGCTCTTCGTCTTTACCTTATGATTCTGGTATTATTGTGAGAATGCTTGCTGATTCTGTTTCTGAAATCATATCTCTAACAGAATCTATATCTGGTATTCTTAGAAGTGTTGCCAAAAAAAATTATAAAATAGAACCTACAATTTCAAATTCGTCAATAGATATCGCATAAATTTTTTCTGTTTCTGAAATTTTTCGATCTATTGATCAGAAGTTTTATAATTACTAAATCCAGTGTACTTGCATGAGTTCTACAAGAGATTTGCTTGGAGGCGGTACACAATATTCTGTAGGAGATGAGGTTAGAAGATACAATCTACTTGCAGGCAAATTAATTGCAGATCTCATCAAAAGTTCATTTGGACCAAGAGGATTTGAAAAAATGTATATTGATCTTTTGGGCGAAGTTACTCTTACTAAAAGTGGTTCTACAATATTGCGCAAAATTGACGTTGAGCACCCTGCCGCCAAGACTATGATAGATGCATCAAATTCAGTTGATAATGAAGTAGGGGATGGAACAATATCTGTAGTTATTTTAGCTGGTTCTCTTCTTGAAAAAGCAGAAAAATTATTGGATCTGGGCATGTCTCCTTCTACAATTGAGACAGGATACAAAAAAGCAGCAGAGCAGTCACTTGATATTGTAAGATCAATTGCGAAATTATATAATTATAAAAATAAAGAAGTGATGATTAGATTAGCTGAAACATGTTTACGATCAAAGGCTATTTCGGTACTATGTGAAAAAAAATCTGTAGCGAAATTAGTGACTGAGGCATTTTGTACAATAGCAGATTTTACAAATAAAAAAATTGAGCCAGATGACATAAAGATAGAAGAAAAACCAGGTAATACGTCAGATATTGAACTAATCAGAGGAGTAGTTATTGACAAAACAATAGATCATTCTGCTATGCCAAGATTAATTGAGAAAGCTAAGATTCTTTTGATTAACGAAGAACTTGATAATGAGAGAACCAAAACTGATGCAGAAATAACAATCAACACACCGCAAGAAATGCAAACATACATTTCAAAAGAAAATGATGATGTCAAGGAAAAAACTCAAAAGATAATCAATTCTGGTGCAAATGTTGTAATTTCCCAAAAAGGGATCAGTCTATTGGCTCAACACTATTTGTCTAGGGCAGGCATAATATCACTTCGTCGAGTAAAAGAAAATGATCTCCATTGGCTATCAAAAGCAAGTGGTGGTCTAATAACAAATGATCTTGATATCATAACTGAAAAACATCTGGGATTTGCAGACAAAGTTTATGAAAAATTCGTAGGCGATGACAAAATGGTATTTGTAGAGGGATGTAAAAACCCAAAATCAGTCACTATCTTATTGAGAGCAACTTCTAAAAGAATACTTGATGAGTATCATCGTTCAGTAGTTGATGCTATTACAGTTCTAAAAGATTTCTTTATCAGCCCATCAATAGTAGCTGGTGGAGGTTCCACTGAAACAATTATTGCAAATGAGCTTAGAAAAAGATCATTTTTGATTGAAGGAAGAAAACAAACCGTAATTCAAAATTTTGCTGATGCTCTAGAAGAAATTCCATTAACCTTAGCTAGAAATTCTGGAATGAATCTAGTTGACACAATTGCTCAATTGAGAAACAAAAACTCTGAACACAACAATGGAAGTGTTCACTCATGGTACGGAATAGATGCAATTGAGAGAAAAGTTGGAGAAATGTACTCTAAAGATATTATCGAACCTCTTGTGGTAAAAGAACAAATAATTAAAACAGCTGTTGAAGTAGCATCATTATTAATTCGTGTAGATGAAGTTGTTATGAAAAAACCTGCCATGTACACCCACACACATGGTGATGGTACTACTCATTCTCATACAAAAGGAAACAAGCCACATGATCACTTTGATAAGCTTGGTAAGATGCAACGACCATCTCACCATTATTATTAAAATATATATCTAGTCTGCGGTCTTTTATAATTCTCAATTTTATATAGTATGAATTTCTTAAAATTTCATTTTTGATTTAGATAGATTTTATATATCTATAATCTGACTGATGCTATGCTAGATTTAGTTGCAAAAAAAATGTTCCTTACAAGTGGTAAAGGAGTACATCAAGACCAGCTTACAAGTTTTGAATATGCATTACGAGACGCTGGTATCCCAAATACGAATTTGGTGTTAATTTCAAGTATATTTCCACCGGGTGCAAAAATAATTTCTCGTGCAGAGGGGCTGAAGCTTATACGTCCAGGTAGCGTTCAATTTGTAATCTATGCACGACAACAATCCAATGAACCACATCGACTGATGGCAGCTTCAGTTGGATTGGCAGAACCAAGTGACAAGAAAAAATGGGGATATCTATCTGAATATCATTCTTTTGGAGAAACAGGAAAAGAAGCTGGTGATTATGCTGAAGATATAGCCGCACAGATGTTAGCCTCATCTCTGGGAATACCATTTGATGTAGACAAGAATTGGGATGAGAAAAGACAACAGTGGAAAGTATCTGGCCAGATATACAAGACTAGAAATATCACTCAGAGTGCAATTGGAGATTCCAGGGGAAGATGGACTACAGTCTTTGCCGCTGCTGTCTTGATTCTTTAAAATAATTTTTCTTTAATCACAACTAACATTGTTTATGGTTTACTTGATTTCTTTTTGTTAAAATAACTTTTAGAAAGCTCCTCGTAATATTGTCCTAATTTCTTGTACAATCGTTTTGGCTTTCGTGAACTTTCCTTACTTAGTGCATACAAACACAGAACCGGAAACGCTATAGTAGCATCTGCATAAACTACAATGACATCCTCATGAGAATCTTTTACCTTGCCCCAACTCTTCCCCTCTTGAAGTGTTGCACCAGATAGACCTCCAGTATCTGGTCTAGCGTCGGTAATCTGAATGATATAATTTTGTCCACCATGACCTAGACCCAAGATCTGATCTAATAGTGGACCTGTCTGCTGTGCAGTATTTTTGGGTACACCACCACCTATCTCTACAATTCCTGCCTTTTTTGAATTGTACAAAATTGCTGCCTGTTCAATTATTTCTCTTACAAAATCTAATGCAAATGGTTTGTTAGCAAGTCTAAGAGGTGCAAGATCAAGTGCAAGTGAAGAGTCTTTTAATGTTGAAATGTAGAGCGGTACATCATAATCATACGCAGAAACAACAAAGCTTCTTTCTGGATGTTTTGAATATTCTTTTGAATATTTGCCCATCCAGTTTGCAAATTCTGCAGTAGTGAATGGTTTTTCCATAGAATTATTTTCAAACATTTTTTGTACAATCAAATCTTGTTTCTTGAGCGTTTCTTCCCCTTTGATATAGACGTCTCTTATCCTGACAATATCTTTTTGATAAAGAATCATATCATCTACTTCAAAATGCCCCTGTTTTACAGGTAGATTCCATGCAAAATGATCTTCATGATACAAATTAGAACCTGTAGATATTATCCAATCCACAAACCCTTTTTCAATAAGAGATTTGAACAGACCTCCAAACCCAACTGGAGTCATGGCACCAGCAATAGTAAGACATATTGTCGCATCATCTTCAATCATCTTGGAGAACAGCTTAGCAGCTTCGCCAAGCTGTCTTGCGTTATAACCCGAATTTGCATAGATTTCTACAAGATCATCTATTTTCATGTCTGGGTTTATTTCTATGTGAGGAATGTTTTTTCCATGAAAATTATGATAATCCATTAGTCCGTAATCAATACTCTACTAGATAATATTTTCTAATGTTACCAACTATTTCGATGAAATTTTGTTAAACAAAGATATCTTCACATTTGTAGATTATTGTATAAAAATTTGTTATACAAAATTATTTTTGCAGTTTACGTATAACTTTGTGAGAGAAATTTTGTAGTTTACGTTTTTTAAGGGCATATTTTTATACAAAGATTTCACATCATTTGCATGCAAATAATATTACTATCAAGTTTTATAATCATGTCAAGAAAATCTGATGGAGGTTTTTCATAGTGGTAGATGCTTGGTCATTCATTTTGTTATCAATACCCACCATGCTCATACTTGGAATGAGACATGGTCTTGATGTAGATCACATAACTGCAATTGATAATTTGGTCAGATTGCATAATGCTACAAAAAAATCTCGCTTGGTAGGGGCAGGATTTAGTTCTGGTCACATGATATCCGTCTTAGCCGAAATGATTTTTATAATATATGTAATTGGTAGCATCACAAATACTAACAATCTTGCATTTTGGGGTGGTATAATAGGAGCTATAGCACTAGGAACAATTGGAGCTATCAACATTTATGCCATGAAAAAATGGGGAAGAAGTGGTTCAGCCATACTTGCTAGCAAAGTTCTAAACAGAACTGGAATGTTAGGGCCAATTGGTTCTGCTCTTGTTACTGGTTTAGTTTTTGGTTTAGGTTTTGATACTGCTACACAAATTTCTGCAATCACCTTATCTGCTGTTGCATCAGCTACTGCAGGAATTCAAACAGCATTGATTCTAGCTGGATTCTTTGCTATGGGAATGATACCTGTTGATACCTTAGACAGCATCATTCTTCGTTCTGCATTTTCTAGAATATTCAATACTAAAGGTTTTAGATACATGGCTTATGCTCTAAGTGGCGCTGCTGTAACTATTGCTTCACTTGAATCGTATGGAACCATTACTAGTAGGAACATATTGCCAGAATGGACAGGACCTCTTCTTGCTGTAACTATAATCTCTGTTTCCTTTGGGTATGCGTTTGTAACAAGAAAGAAGACAAGTGTAGATAATCATCATATTAAAGAAAAAGAAGAAAATAATCCCTAGGGATTCTTTCTAGTTCTGTAGAATTTATTTTCTGAATCTTTTTTCTGTCACTTTAAGTTCAGTATTAGATTCGATTTCTTCAAATCTTATTTCAATCTTTGAATGGGATTTCTTCATTGCTTTCCATGTGAGAAGACTACAACAGGCAAAAATTGTTCCTATTTCTAATGTTTCTATTATCATTCAAATGCAATGTAAGATCATTATAATATAAAATGATACTATGCTATAAGATTCAAATTTTGATTCTAATTGAAGAAAAATTCCATAAAATTAGATCTGTGAAAAAATAATTTTTATAATTTGATCACTAAACACCATTTCTAGACAATTATTCAAATTTAACTGAAATTGGTAAATTACACATAAAATTATGATAATATCAGATCTAAAATAACAAAGATCAAAAATTCACAACGAAAGAAGTTTAATCGAATTTTACTTCTTCTTGTTGTGTTGAAGCGTTACAGTGTGCGCATTTTTCTGATGGTGTTTTAAAATATACCATGTGGCATTGTTTACAAGCTCTCAGATCACTTAGTTTAACCATAAGGATTAGCCCACTTCATCATACAAAAATCTTATTTTGGTTTTGTGATGTGATTTATTTGTAACATACAAAAATACAGTATATGAAAAAACAGTATAAAGAATATCTAATGCTAAACAAGAATATTTTCCTTGCTTTCCTTACATCTGTCACAATTTCCGCTTTAGCCTCACAAATATTCTCAATTCAAGCAAAATATGTCAATAGTTCAGCAACTCTTGCAGTTGATTTATCAGTTTATTATGCAGCATTTTCAGGTTTTTTTTATATTGAAAATAGAAAAAAATATCTCTTAGAATCAGGAAAGTTAGACAAACCTAGGCTCAAAACAGATTTGCTAAAAATTATTGTTTCACTCGGATTAGGTGAAATAATTTATGTTATATGCAGATGGTTGATACAATATTATCTATTAATCAATAACTATGAGGCGTATCTTTCTTCTGCTTTGGCCCAGTCAATATCGTTTGTAGTTTATTTGGGCTGTGTGAATCTTATAGCTAGATCGGTAAGCTTGTACAAAGACAAAAATTAATTTTCCTTTATTCTCACTCAATCTGGTTTCATTAGGATCTTGCCAAAGATATTTCCTTTAAGCATTTTTTTGTGAGCTTCAGCAGCATTTTCAAAAGTATAAACAGAATCAATTATTGATTTGATTTTTCCTTTTGACATCCAGTATATGGATTCTTCTAGCTCTGTTTTTGTTCCTTGAGTGGAACCCAAAATGTTTGTTCCTTTGAAAAAGATGTGTCTTAGATCAGATTTGACATCATATCCAGTTGTTGCACCAGTTGTAACAAGTGTAGCTCCATACTTTAGTAAAGTTAATTCCTTATTCCAGTGAGAACCTCCAATATGTTCAAAAATTATATCGACTCCAGGTGATTGATTCTTCTTTTTACCAAGTTCTTTTGTGATAGTAAAAACCTCTTTGTGCCAATCTTCTTTTCTATGATCCACGGCATAATCTGCACCAATCTTCAAACATCTATCAAGTTTATCTGGACTAGCTGTAGTGATAACATCACAATCAAATAATTTTGCAATTTGTATTCCAAACGTTCCCATCCCAGAACCTCCTCCCATAATTAGAATAGTTTGACCTGGCTTGATTTTGGCCCTACCAACTAGCATGTGCCAAGAAGTCGTAAGAACCATGGAAGCAGCGGCAGCCTCTTCATAACTAATGTTGTCTGGAATCTTTGCGACATTCACCTCTGGGAGATGAGTTATTTCGCAATATCCTCCCCATAACGGCCCTGTCTGAAATCCCCAAACTTTACGATCCCGACAATCATATTCTCTTCCATCAGTGCATGCATTACAAACTCTGCACGAAATATTTCCATGTGAAACTATTCTGTCTCCTACTTTGATAGTTGTTACATCTTCACCAACTGCAATTACTTCCCCTGCCGCATCTGTACCAGAAATGTGCGGCATTGGTATTTGGATTGGTTTACCTCTCATACCCCAAATGTCATCATAATTGAGACCAGCTGCTTTTACTTTGAAAACAACTTCATTTGATTTTGGTTTAGGGTCAGAAATTTCTTTTAATTTTAAAATTTGTTCATAATTGTCATCAGGTGCATATTCTTCGTATACTAATGCCTTCATGAAATCTGTTGCTAAAACCCTCTAAACCCTATTGGTCTACAAAGCTCTGGATGTTCTTTAAGGTATGAGATTTTTTCTAGTATTGCTTCTTTGTCATCAGGAAAAGTACCACCAATAGGATATGCATTTGAACCATGGTTTGCTCTGAAAATTACTGGACTTTTGGGATCCATCTTACTTACAAGGTTTTCAAGCTCGGTTAATGCATCCGCATCACCAATTAATTCAAAAGGTTCTTTGAATTTAGTCAAAAATTCATCCCTTATTCCCTCTTCAAGATGTAATGTAAGAGCTCCTACATAGTCTGGTGCAGTAATACTGAGCACTTTGGCCGTTTCATCTATGTGTTCTTTTGTGTAAGTCTTTCCACCAAGGCCTAATATTATCATGCATGAGATTGCATATCCTGCATCCTTTGCTTTTTGGCAAGCCTTGATTATTGTCTGAGATGTGGCTCCCTTTGTTATCTTTTTTAGAATTTTATCAGAACCACTTTCTATACCAATATAGAACATTGTAAGCCCTGCATTGCGAATTTTTTTCAAATCATCAAAAGATTTTTCTAGTAGATTCTTTGGCATTGCATAACAAGATATGCGTTCTAGTTTTGGAAACTTTTGATTTATGTAATCAAGTATCTGAATCATTCTATTTGTTGGAAGATTTAATGCATCACCATCTGCCAGAAAAATTCTATTTGTATCTTGCATGTGTTTTGATGCTAAATCAATTTCTGTTTTGATCTCATCCCAAGATCTTTCAACATATTCTTTTGTACGATACATGTTACAGTAAGAACAGACGTTAAATGAACACCCTAAAGTTACTTGAAATATGAGGGATTTTGCCTCCGATGGCGGTCTGTACAAAGGATAAACGTAATCAAGCATGAAATTCTATGAATACTTTGTTCAATTTATCAGTTATCAAGTTCTTGAAATTCTTACTTATAGATTTTCTTTCGTATTTTTTCTTATAACATATTTTTTGTTATACAAAGAAATACACTCATACTGACTTTATAATTGTCAAAATGATATTCCATAACACCTTTTAATTATTTAACGGTACACGAAGCTGATTAACAAATGATAGGTGATCCATATGCTAAACGTCTGTTGTGGTTTGTATTTACAGGCTCAAGAGGTGGTTTAAACAGAATTCGATTGATATCAGTTATTAGAAAGACACCACTTAATGCGAATCAGCTTGCCAAAGAACTAGGATTAGATTATAAAGCAATTCAGCATCATGTTAACGTTCTTGAGAAAAATAATCTCATAACTCGAGTTGGAGAAAAATATGGGGCGACTTTTTTTATTTCCACATTTTTAGAGGTTAATTTAGAAACATTTGATGAAATTGTAACTAAATTGGAACAAAGTAAATATGCTAAGAGAGGTTGAATTTTTTTAAATGGAGCCAATAATGACTGCAAGTACTATTGTATCAGGAGCTAATCTAGTTGTATTAGGCATGTTAGTTGGAGTTTTTATAAAAATCTATTCAAGAACAAAAGCCCAACTTCCACTTGGAATGATATTTTTTGCTGGATTGTTATTTTTGCATAATGTAATAGGAGTATATGCTTATTTTTCAATGATGGAACTTTATGCAGCTGCTCTTCTGCCTTATTTACTTGCAGTTCATGTTGCAGAATTTGCTGGTATTCTAATATTTCTTAAGATAACATTACAGTAGATTTAGATAATTGTAAATTTGAGTACAAAATTAATAAGGTTAGACAAAAATGTCACTTAACATATACGTGGATGGTTCTGGTGGGCTAAATTCTGGTTTTGGATTCTTTGTAAAAGAGACGGGAGAATCGTTTTATCAAAAAGAACCAAACATAACAAATAATCAGGCAGAATATATGGCAATAATTATGGTTTTAAAAAAATTTCTAGATAATAGCAACGAGATAAATATTTACAGCGACTCAAAAAATACTGTGGCCCAACTAAATCACGAATACGCTATTAATAATGACCAACTCAGAACTTTAGCAATGGAAGCTTGGAACTTAATAGGCAAATACACACATCTTCAGATAAAATGGATTCCAAGAAACGAAAATCTTGCAGGAAAGATGCTTGGAAGCTGAGTAATAGTTAAACAACTCATCTTATGTAATACGGATAAACTTATTATACAAATCAATTTGATCCCAATTCATTAAAAATGACTGATTCTGTTTTCCTTTCTCCAAAATCTATTGCAATAATAGGTGCATCTGATAAAGAAGGCAGTGTTGGTCGTGCTATTACATCTAACATATTGAAAGGTTATACTGGTAAAATTTTTCCTATCAGTCCAACAAGAGAGACAGTATTTGATAAAAAAGCATACAAAAGTGTTTTGGATGTTCCTGAAGAAATTGATCTTGCTATAGTTGTAACAAAAAATGATGTAGTGCCTTCAGTGCTTGAAGAATGCGGTAAAAAGAAGTTGAAGGGTGTTATCATAATCACTGCTGGCTTTAAAGAAGTAAATGAGGAAGGTGCTGCACTTGAAAGAAGATTAGGAGAAATTGCGAAACAATACAATTTGAGAATTATTGGTCCAAATTGCCTTGGAGTGATGAATCTTGCTCCTCAAACAATGATGAATTCTACTTTCCTTAAAGTTACTCCAAAATCAGGAGAAATCGCACTTGTCTCACAAAGCGGTGCAATATGCGCCGCATTAGTAGAGGATGCGAGTGCACAAGGAATTGGATTTTCTGCAGTAATTAGTATGGGAAACAAAGTAGATCTCAATGAAGTTGACATACTTAAGATGCTAGCCAAACATGAACAAACCAAAGTAATAGTAATGTATCTTGAAGACTTGGGAAATGGTCAAGAATTCTTGAAAATATGTAAACAGATAACACGTCTTAATTCTGTAAAAAAACCTGTACTTGTTTTAAAATCCGGTCGTAGTCCTGAAGGTGCAAAGGCCGCGATGTCACATACTGGTGCATTGATGGGCTCAGACGAAATTTATGATGCATTATTAAAACAATCAGGAGCCATAAGAGTGGACACAATGGAAGAATTATTTGATTATGCCACTGCATTTTCAAAGCAATCTCTCCCAACAAAAGGAGATTTAGTTATAGTTTCTAATGCTGGAGGACCTGCAATAATCTCTACAGATGCCTGTTCTAAGCTTGGAATAAAAATGGCAACCATTGAGGACATACGACCAAAAATAAATGCAGTTATTCCACCATGGGGTTCTTCTAGAAACCCAGTTGATATTGTAGGTGATGCAGATTTTAATAGATTTGATAATGTACTAAACGAAGTTCTTGCACACCCAAATGTGGGTTCAGTTATCGCAATGTGTACACCTTCTGCAACTTTGGACTACAACAAGCTTGCTGAAGTTATTGTTAGAGTTTCTAAAAAATACAACAAAACTATACTTGCAAGCCTGATGGGTTTGGATGAAGGAATAAGGAACAAAGAAATTCTTGCAGAAGGGGGGGTACCTCATTATAGATATGCAGAAACTGCAATAAGATCCCTAAAGGCAATGCTGAGGTTTACGGAATGGTCAAAAACACCCGAAGGAAAAATACACAAGTTTACCGTCAACAAAAAGAAGGTTGAAAAAGTATTTGAAAAAGTAAAAGAAGAAGGGAGGAAAAATCTTCTTGAAGAAGAAGGACAAGAGGTTTTACGCGCATATGGTTTTCCAATTCCTAAAAGCATCCTAGCTAAAAAAGACAAAGATGCAATACAAGCTGCAAAGAAAATTGGATATCCCATTGTAATGAAAATAGTATCTCCACAAATCATTCACAAGTCAGATGCGGGTGGAGTAAAGATAGGATTAAAAAATTCACAAGAAGTAAGAACCGCTTTCAAAGAAATAATTAAGAATGCAAAAAAATACAACAAAAAAGCTATCATCAAAGGTGTTTTGGTACAAGAAATGGTAAAAGGAGGAAAAGAAACAATCATTGGTTCAAAACTTGAACCAGGATTTGGACCGGTTGTAATGTTTGGTATGGGAGGAATCTATGTTGAAGTTCTAAAAGATGTTACATTCAAACTTGCTCCAATTACTGATTCAGAAGCAGATGAAATGATTTCCTCTATAAAAACAAACAAATTATTGCAAGGTGTTCGTGGTGAAAAACCGTCCGACACCAAAAAATTATCAGAATGTTTACAGAGAATATCGCAACTTGTTAGCGACTTTAAAGAAATAAAAGAACTTGATATGAATCCGGTTTTAGTTTTTGAAAAGGGGAAAGGTTGTAAGGTAGTAGATGTAAGAATTGGTCTTGTCTGATACCAAGTATTTTCTTACTGTTGAATAAAACTAGTTTAGAATATTTATATTGCTTTGAAGGAGAGTAGCTGTATGCCAATAAGGACTGGCGCTGAATATATTGACAGTTTGAGAGGAAGAAATCTCAAAGTCTACCTTTTCGGTGAACTAGTCAAAGAACCGGTAGATCATCCAATAATTAGGCCTTCTATTAATGCAGTTGCTGAAACTTATGATTTAGCAGTAAGAGAGGAAGAACTTGCTACTACCAAATCATCAATAACTGGACAAAAAATTAATAGATTTTTGCATATTGTTCAAAGTCCAGAGGATCTTGTCAATCAAAATAAGATGCAAAGGAAACTTGGACAAAATACTGGAACATGCTTCCAGAGATGTGTTGGTATGGATGCATTAAACTCACTTTACTCTGTTACTTACGAAATAGATGAAAAATATAAAACAAATTATCATAAACGATTAATTGATTTTATAAAAATAGTACAAAACGAAAATCTTGTGATCGGTGGTGCTATGACTGATCCAAAAGGAGATAGAAGTAAAGCTCCACATGAACAGGAAGATCCTGATATGTACTTACATGTAGTAGAAAAAAATGATAAAGGAGTTATAGTAAAAGGAGCAAAAGCCCACCAGACAGGTTGCATTAACTCTCACTGGATAATTATTATGCCAACGATGAGATTACAAGAAAATGATAAAGATTTTGCAATAGTAGGAGCTGTAAAAGCAGATGATCCAGGAATAACCTATATTTATGGCCGTCAGTCGTGCGACACAAGAAGCATGGAAGAAGGAGATATTGATTCTGGAAATGCAAAGTTTTCGGGGCAGGAAGCTATGATAATTTTTGATAATGTTTTCATTCCATGGGAACATGTTTTCATGAACGGTGAATTTGAATATGCTTCAATGCTTGTTGAAAGATTTACCTGTTATCATAGGAGAAGCTATGTTTGTAAAACGGGCCTTGGTGATGTATTAATTGGAGCTGCTGCAGCTATTGCTGACTATAACGGAATTCCAAGTGTATCCCACATAAAAGACAAGCTTGTAGAAATGACTCATCTAAATGAGAGCATATATGCTGCAGGAATTGCTTCCTCATACCAAGCTCATAGGACAAAATCTGGAGCATGGTTAAATGATGATATGCTTGCTAACGTGTGTAAACATAACGTTACAAGATTCCCATATGAAATAGGTAGACTAGCTCAGGATATTGCTGGTGGTCTTATGGTAACACTCCCGTCAGAAAAAGACTTTAGAAATCCTGAAACAGGACCAATACTTCGAAAATATCTGAAAGGAAGAAAAGGTGTAGATGTTGAAAATAGAATGAGAATTCTTAGATTAATAGAAAACATGACTATGGGAAGAAATGCTGTAGGGTACCTAACAGAATCAATGCATGGAGCAGGATCTCCACAAGCACAGAGAATTAACATTGCGCGTCTAATGCAACTTGAATATAAGAAAAAACTTGCAAAGAATCTTGCTAGTGTAAAAGATGATGTTACTGATCTTACTGTAGAACAAGCAGATTATTTTGAACGGGTGTTCAAATTAAGTAAAGCTCAAAACTAAATTTAGTTAATCGTTTTTACAAAATTAATTATTTTTTAAATCTTTATTTTCTCTACTAGTGTTTGTATACTCGTCATCAGAAATTTTATCAAATTTGTTTGAAGTTATAGAATTGGGATTTTTAGGATCTTCACTGGGAGGAGTTCTGGGATCTCCAGAAAATTTATCAGAAAGAGTTCCTGATCCATCTTTTTTTCCAAATTGTTTAACAAGCATTATTCCAATAATTACTGCAATTATGATGTAATTTATGGGAGGAGTAAGTATTCTTGTAACATATCCTATCTGTGGTATTACATATTCTACCTTACCTATGTAATCTTGTTTGGTTATTGGGAAATCGGTTCCTGGAATTGAGCCTGGATTTGCATCTCCCTTTGTTCTAATGACAAGGGGGTCGTTCTGTAAAATCTCAGCCACTCTATGCACTATTACCCTGTCATGAATGCTTGGTCTATTGAAAACTATGATGTCACCTACTTTGATATGATCGAAAGGGACATTCCCCTGTACAACAATGACATCAAAAACATTGAGATTGGGTATCATGCTACCACTTGAAACCACATAAAATGGATTTTCTGTTCCAAATGTTACGCGTAAACCAATCCATATGATTGCAATGCCTACTGCAACTATTATTACATCCTTTACAATTGCTTTAGTTCCAGAATGCTTTTTCAATCATGTTTTATTCTTAAAGTTAGTAAGATAAATCTTACTTAACATCGTATTGCATACTAGTTTATCTTTTTACCACAACTTTCGCAGAATTTTGAATCAGGGTTATTTACATAACCACATCCAACACATTCTGTAGAAGTCCCTAGTTCTATTCTACCTAATAACACAATTTCACCAATTTTTTTTATTTCATCCCATTTTATTGCTACATCACTTCCATCATTTTTTGTAACTATAAGAACAACTCCTGCTTGTCCAATTTGAATCCCAATCTGTTTTACAATGCCAATTTTTCGTGCTTCAGAATCGTAAACAGATATTCCCGTTATGGAATTAAAAGTTGTTACTCCTGGTGAAGCAAGTTCTGATTGATAACTTGTCTGTGATGGTACATAACTAGGAATAGAAGGTTCAACTATATTCTGACTTGCAAATGATTGTTGTTTTGCCAATCCAACCTCCGCACTCTCGTTTGGTTTGCTAAAGTTTCTGTACTCTGAAAGGACAGAACCACAAGTTGTACAAACATACTGACCTTTTTCCAAAAGGATCAAATTGTCTGCTACAATTTCATTTGGTGTTTCATAATCAATCTTTGGACTGCCTTCATAATCCTTTTCACATGTGTTACAAAAATATTTTGAAATCCTGTCTACATCTATTCTACCTACTGGGGCCAGAAATAGATCTGGACCGCCAAGATTTCCTTTTCTCTGTTGATCATCTGTAACAGATGCCATAATGTACCCGCCAGAACCTCTTAATTTTTTTAATCGTAAATCATTACTCATAGTTTAAGATAATAAAAAAGTCATTTAAGTATGTTCAGATCTAAATATTACAAAAAATTAGCTTGAAATGGTTCATCCGTGTTTCAAATATTATACAAATTTAAAAAATCATGGTATTTTTTTCAATAAATTGGAAAGGGTTAATAGAGGCAAAAACTGAGCTAATACATCGAAAATAATGACGGAATAAGCAATGAGCTTTCTCTGTCATTGCTTAAGAAGATGATGAAAGAAATTGAAAAAATTTGAAGAATTAGGAATTAAAAAATCCATACTCGATGGACTGAAGGATATGAATTTCCAGGAACCTTTTCCAATACAAGCAGCTGCAATACCAGTTCTTCTTTCAGGTCAGGATGTCATCGGGCAAGCACATACTGGAACAGGTAAGACTGCTGCATTTTCGTTACCTATTTTACAAAATATTGTTCCAAAAGGAGGAATACAAGCACTAATTTTAGCTCCAACAAGAGAACTTGCAGTTCAAATATCTGGTGAGATTAATAAATTTGCTAAATACACAGGAATAAGGAATGTTACCATTTACGGTGGTCAAAGCATTAATGTTCAATTCAATGATCTTGATAGAGGTGTAGAGATTGTTGTTGCAACTCCAGGTAGACTTATTGATCATTTGAAACGAGGTTCAATTGAACTTAATGATATAAAGTTTGTAATACTTGATGAGGCTGATACAATGCTTGACATGGGTTTCATTGATGACATTAAATTCATCTTAGATCTAGCTCCTGAACGTAAAATAACTGCACTCTTTTCTGCTACCATGCCAGCAGAAATACTCAGACTTGCAGAAAAATACATGAAACATCCACAACAGATCTTTATAGATGCTGATGATTTAAGCGGAGAGGGTATCGATCAAGCATTCTTAATCATCAAAGATCGCGAAAAAACTGATTATTTAATGAAATTTATAAAAGAAAACAAGACTGGTCAAACTATAGTATTCTGTTCTACAAAAGATAGAACAAGACGAGTTTCACACGAACTTACCAAGGCAAACTTTAACGTTGTAACAATCCAAGGAGATTTGTCACAATTTAGACGTGATAAATCAATGTTCATGTTCAAAAAAGGAAAAGCTGACATTCTAGTGGCTACTGATGTTGCTGCTAGAGGAATAGATGTACCAGAAGTTGCACTTGTAATAAATTATGATGTTCCAAATCAGGACATGGTTTACTTTCACAGAATTGGACGAACCGCACGAGCAGGCGCTAAAGGAAGGGCAATTACACTAGTATCTTATTCTTCAGTTGGAGATTTTAGAGCAATAGCTAGACAGACAAAAGTACAGATGACAGATCTTAACAAAGAACTAGGAATTGAAGTAAAAATCCCTGACACACTAAAAAGAGAAACTGGTCATAGAGGATTTGTTGGCAGTCGCAGATACACAGGAAGAAGTCGTTATGGTGGTGGAGGCGGAGGCCGAAGATATGGAAGTAGATCTGAAGGTAGATCTGAACATGGAGAAAGACATTCAGGCGGCGGTAAACACTATTATGGTTTACGAAGTAGATGGTAAAAAAACCCACAAATAAATCGCTCAATATATTTAGGGATATTATAATTAATTAATTAGATAAAAATGGAAAAAGCAAAACCTGTAAACACAAAAACTTGGCAAACTGAAGTAATAAATTCACAGATCCCAGTATTTGTAGACTTCTGGGCAGAATGGTGCGGTCCGTGCAGAATGGTTAGTCCAGTTATTGAAGAACTTGCCGGTGAATACGCTGGAAAAGTCAACTTTGTCAAAGTAAACGTGGACGAAAGCAATGATCTTGCTTCGAAATATAATGTCTTTAGTATACCTACACTTGCTATATTCAACAAAGGCGAAGTAATTTCTCAGCAAGTAGGTGCAGCCTCAAAGTCCTCTTACAAAAACATGATTGATAAAGCATTAGAGAAGGCCTAGTCATAAAAAACTAGACCTAAAATTTTTTAATCTAAAATAATTAATAACGGTCAACGCAACTTTTTACATGTCATTTGGAGATGTAGATACATTTAATCTGCTTTTTGATAAACTTCAGAATCTGTTAAATGACTCTCAGGGATATTATGAATCATTTCTTGATGCTAACAACCTATACAAGCAGGGAAAAATGTCTGACAAAGAATTTTTTGAAAAACTTGGTGATTATGTTGTTGCATATTCTGCATTAGAATTTCTTGCAGTAAAAGTAATTTTTGAATTAAAAAAATCAGTTGATAAAATTGCTGGAGGTTCTGCACCAAGTACTACACAAATAACTGGTTCTGTACATATGGGAGGATTTGGTAGTCCTCCACCTACACACATTTCAGCTGCAACAATGCCAGGGCCTGGTAGACCGCCCTCAATAGTTTCTGCCGCTTCAGCATTTGGTAATCCTGGAACACTTCCTACACCGGATCCTAGCTTGATGCCACAATCTTCCAGTGGACCAAATTGCTCCTCTTGTGGTACACAACTGAAATCAACAGCAAAATTCTGTACAAAGTGCGGAAAAAAAGTCTAGTAATCTTATTATAAAATTGAATTTAGAAATTTAGTCTTGATTTGCTCCACATTGAGTACAAAACTTTGCATTCAATGAAAGCTTGAAACCACATTCTGGACAGAATTTTGTGGTAGAACTCGTCTCAGTTTGTATGCTTCCATAAATTCCACCGCCGACTGATTTTACTGCACCTGTAGGGACAAATGTGTCATCATCAATAATTGGTACCGGCGCAAAATCTTTCTCCTCTATGAGAGTCATTATCCTTGGTATTGTCTGACCTGGATTTTTAGGATCTGGTACCATGTCTCCCAACCAAAATGCAAACCTTGTTAGTGTAAGTTCAGGTGTGGAGAAGGTCAATGTATGATTTGACATATAGTCCTCGGCTGCCGCTTTTCCATTGAACACTTTCATTATTTGCATTATTACCTGTAGCTGTATATTGTTTTTTGTACGTTTATGACCTTAAAGGATGCTTTTCTGAAAAATAGATTATATGATAAATTAAAGATTAAACGCCAAAATGATTTTCATATGATATCTGCAATAAAGATAAAAAGGAAAAATGTCTGGAAAAGAGGAAGAATTTTCCCTTAAGATGTAGTAAAAAGGATCGGAAATTGGGTTGTTTGTAATTTTTTATTTTAACTAACAAAACAATGAAGAGAAAGGTTTTAATCAGTGTAAATTACCACTTTTACTGAATTGGATTACAAATTTTCTATTGCCATATTATCATTAATAGTAGTTTTTTCTGCTACGATGCCAAGTCTTATGGTAAATGCACAAACTGCGCCCTCTACAGGTGTTGATAGATCGATTGATGCATGTGTTAACCAATACGATAGCGGTCAATTAACACCAGATTGTTATTACATACAACAAATGGCATACCTTGGTTTGCATTATGATCGTTTCATGCTGACAAAAGGTAATGTCATACCGGCAGATACTTTGATAGTTACTGAACAAACAAACATAACACTTTCAGGTTTAAAATCAACATCCCCCATTCCGGAGAATACATTGTCTTACGCTTGGACACAAACCGCCGGTGATATGGTAAAATTATCTTCTACTACTAATCCTGTAATATCATTTGTTGCACCAGCAGTTAATACAGATCAAGTAAAATTATTACGATTTGGATTATCAGTAGACGATGGACATGGGGGAATAGATCAAACTTCAATCAACATTATAGTTATTCATCTTAATCGTCCACCAATTGTAACCGTAAATACTCCTCTTACAGTTAATGAAGGAAGCCAGGTAACACTTTCAGGTTCTGCAACTGACCCAGACAATGATAATTTATCATATGCATGGGGACAATCTTCAGGCCCACGTGTAAAATTAGCATCTTATTCTGATACAACTACAACATTTACTGCACCAATAATTTATCCTGATACAAACAAAGTCCTATTGTTTATGCTTACAGCAGATGATGGACATGGAGGTAAATCAAGTGCTACAGTAACAGTTAATGTTGTAAGTACTCACCATGCACCAACAGTAGTATGCCAAGATATGACAGTTAGTGAGAAATCTCAAGTTACGCTTTCGTCTACAGTAACAAACCCAGATAACAATGCATTGTCATATGCTTGGAAACAAATTTCAGGTCAACCCGTAGCATTATCATCTACTACTGACGCAAACCCAACATTTACTGCACCATCTTACGATGCGGCTGGTAACGAACTTAAATTCCAAGTTGATGTTACTGATGGTATATCAGATGTTCAATCATGTCAAATGACAGTTACTGTAAATCCATTACCAGTACAGGTATTGCCACCGGTAGCAAATGCAGGTCCTGATCTAACTGTAACTAAGGGACTTCAAGTTACCTTGGATGGTAGTGCAAGCACTGGCAAACATTTGACATATTCTTGGAAACAAACTGGAGGAGATCCTGTGGCATTGCTCTTTGCTAGTACAGTACATCCAGTATTCTTTGCACCAAATGTTGACGTTGGTCAAACAAAGATACTAGAGTTTACACTAACAGTTAGTAATGAAAATGGACAAAGCAGTGCCTCTGTGAAAATCACAGTAGTGAATCCAAACTTGCCTCCAACAGCTGTAATCACTCCACAATAAGAAAAACAGACTCGCTGTCTCAGATTGTATTAAGAAAACAATTCTTTTTCCTTATTGTTTTGTAATTGTTTCTAAATTTCATATGTCTAATTCATAAACAATTACTTGGATTTGTTATTTTTGGAAAAAATGGGTGCAGACTGGACCTGTCTCGGCTCCAGATGAGTAGACCTGTGAGAGTGTTTTCACCTATATTTAGGTGGACTGAGGGTTTGTCAGCCTCAGAGGGTTTGGATATGAGGAAAAAATAGCAGTAAGCTTATCGGTGGAGTTATAAAATTCCTTTTCAAATTTTTTATTTTAACTAATAACAAAAGAGAACTTAAAACTGATTAAATCATAATTGAAATAAATGGACATATACACTTGCCCAATGCATCCAGAAGTGAGACAAGACAAGGCTGGAAATTGCCCTAAATGTGGAGGTATGAAACTTGTACTTTCAGATTCCTTGAAAGCTACAGTTGTTTCCAAAAATGATGAGAATGAAAGTGTTGGCTCATCAACGTGGAAAAATTACATACCTCTGGCAATAATAATTAGTTTGATATCAGTAACGACAGTCGTTCTGTCCTTCAGGGATTCCCAACTTGGTAATTTCGCAATCTCAAAAACCATGTCTTACTTTATGATAGGATTCTTCCTTGTTTTCGCTGGCTTTAAGCTAATAGGTTTGAAGGGTTTCGCAGAAGGTTATTCTACTTATGATCTTTTGGCAAGAAGAATTTCATCATATGGATATGCTTATCCATTCATTGAACTATTTTTTGGATTGGCAATGATACTAAATCCAACTTCAAAGCCACTTTTACTAGCGGAGATCTTGATCATGAGTTTCAGCGGATTAGGTGTAACAATAAAACTGAGAAAGAAGGAAAAATTCCAATGCGTCTGCTTGGGAACTATCCTGAAAGTACCATTGACAAAAATTACTGTTGTCGAAGATTTTGGTATGGCAGTATTGGCATTAGTGATGTTATTTATTATAGACTAGATGAGGCTTTTTTCATCCATCTAAATATAGTTATAATTTCTGAATCAAGGTTAGAATTCTGTAAGGCTATCATTTTTCATAATAAACTAGTACAAAACTAATTCCAATAGACCGAGATTGTGACAGAAAGGACACATTTCATCTTTCAAACTTTCTTGTCTGGTTTTTTTCTTGGATGTAAGAATAACTCCATTAAATCCACAATTAGTCATCTTGCATTTTGCCCTAACCGCCAATTTTTCAGAATGATTTTTTCTGAAGCAGGATATTATACTCATTATGTTATTTGTTTGAAAGATCTATAAAAAAATGGTTTGCCATAATTGGAAATTACTTGAATCTCTACTCGTGGTTTAGACATTTCACAGATATGAACTCGCCTGCTGTTTTGCCCAAGAGTGTTTATACATTCATTAAGTGGACCGAGGGGTGTTTCCACCGACAGTTGGTTCAGACACTCTCCATTCTTACCCGGTCAGGGAGGCAGAAACCCATTGGAGTGGGATCAAAACTCCTACCCAAATTTTTATTCGATTTTTTTTATTTCATCAAATAGTTTTTTGAAGTTTTCAATAGTATCAGATGAGAGCTCATTTTTTTCCTTTTTTGATACTATTTTATCATAAAAATTCCTTGATACAATAGCTTTACTGGACTCGGTATTAAGAAGATCATAATTCTTCTTATCTTTTGGATCAAATAGATCTTCTATAGAATCAGTATTAGTTTTTCCTACCTGAATAATTTTCTCATCCCTAACACCATCTCGTATTAGTGAGTTTCTAGTTTTTGCAGTACCTTTTCTATCAAGTAGAATTTTATAATTTAATCCATAACCATGCAATAATGAAGCTACGGTGCCTACATTTACATTACCTACACATGGAATGAATACAACATCATCAGGAAATTTGTATCCCTCATTTTTCAGATAATATAACATTGTCTGCAGATAGTAATAATCACTTACACCTTCTATTACGATGTTTCTTTTATTAGGAAAATTCAATCCTTTGGTAATATCCAATCCAATTGCAGTAATAATAGGCGTTAAAGTTTCAAGATCAGCTCTAGTATTAAAATTATTAATTGTTATATTATCACTATCTACACTATTTGTAACTAATCTTAGCCTTCCTAGTTTTGTTGGATCTATTAGATATGGAGAATGAGTACTAAAAATTATTTGATTATTTTCAGATAATTTTTCCAAAAGTCCAAGTACATCAAGCTGTGCTTTTGCGTGAAGATATAAGCCGGGTTCATCTATTAAGAAAATTCTTTTTTGGTCATCTTCTGCTGTTAGTCTAAGAAAGAATGCGATATACCATTGTAATCCCTTACTTCTCTGTTCAGGTCTATAAAGAACGTCTTTTCCTTTATCTTGTATAAAAAATAGCACATTTGATCCATCGATTCTGAATGATATTTCAATTGGGTTTTGGTTCCAATGGTCGCCAAATGCATCACTTGTAATTCTTGAAGCTTTGTTTGTTAAATTAGCTCTAGTTTGATTATCTGAAGAAACTAGTTTTTCTCTATCGATACCTGATAGTTTAGCTAAATCATCTACAATTCTGTGATTTTGTCTTAAAGCCTCTTTATTAGTAAATTCAGTATATTGGATCTCAGCAGGTAACACATCATTAAATGAGCTAAAAAGAACCACTCTTGGAAGAAATTGAGAAACCATTTCTATGAAATTTTGTTCTTTTTTAAGCACATCTCCAAGGTCATTTAGATTTTTAATTAGAGCGTTAATAGTTGGGTTTACAGTGATTGAAGCTAGGGGATTATTAGCATTAATCCATGTCATTATTCCATTTATTTCATTTATTCTATTTTGTATTGGTATGGATTCTAATTCAAATTTATCCACATTGTTAAGAGAATGAGGTATGGCATTTGAAGCAAGTAATTGATTTAGTTCTAACATTTTATTTCTAACATTATTAATGTTGACCAAAGGTTCACTTATGATTTTTAATGCAGCATCCACAAAATTACCAGTAACAACATACGTCGGCTCTTTATTTGATCTTTTTATTATAACTTCGTTAGATTTAATGGTAAAATCTTTTGTAAATTTTGATAACCACAAAAATTTCTCATCTTCACTTATTTTGAATGTACACTTTAATTCGAATTTTCCATCATTTTCTATATGCTGAGGTTTGTCGGTCTCTTTAAACTGCCAATCGTCATTAAGTGCTTCTAAAGCTTGAAGAATGGTTGTTTTACCAGCTTCATTTTTACCTGCAAGTATGGTAATTTGCGGCGATAATACACATTTTACATGTTTTATTGATCTAAAATTTTTAATTTCAAATGATTCTAATTGCATATATTGCTTCTCGAGATCAGATCATAGAATTATGATATATTTATCAATTAAGTGTAGTTTTACAAATTTTTACTAATTTGAACTCATTAATGATCTGAGTTCTCACAAGTCTGAACTCATTTTGAATTTTGTTTGTACGGTACAGGTTCTTAATCAGTATACTGTTTTTTGGAACTGTCAAATCTACGTCGGATCTACTCTTTGTCAAAAGTCGTCGGGTGGCGAGAAGGTGATTTTTTGAACTACTTGGAAAGCATCATGATCATCATAGGAGTGATTTTTTCAGATATTACTTGGTATCTGATAGGAGTTAAGAAAGGAAAAACAATAACAAAATAATTTTATAATTTTTTTAACGCCAGTGAACCGCCTATCATCAGTATAATTCCTATACCTAAAGCGACAATGTTTGTGATTTGCCCAGTTGTAGTATTAACTCCCCAAACTATCAATAATATGAAACCACCTATTAACAGTCCTAAACCTAAAGCGATTTTTAGAGCATGTTCGGCAAAATCAGCCATATCTGTTTGATGTATTATAGATCTAAATCTTAACTGATCAATGATCTTTTATCATTTAGATCTTTTTATGAATAATAAAAAATTTCAAAGGTATGGGTCAGCTTTGCATATCTACTAATCTAGTATCGAAATAGATTAATCCATCACCGACATAAATCACCCCACCTTCATTAGCTTTGATTATTTTTGGCTCAAGTTCTCTTTCTAATGGAATTACAGTCATGTTTGTTGGTGTTTTTTTAGAAACAAGAGCATACATGATGTGAGGTTCAGGTATTACCTTCTCATCAATTACACCATATACATCAATTTGAGAACCCCTATATCGATGAAGGTCAGGATCGCCCCATTTTATTTGCTTAGTCCATTCTTCAGGTTCATAGCTTATTGAACTATATCGGATGATTTTTCTCATACTGTTAGTTATTGGTAGTTGAATCATAAATATTATTTCGGTAAAATAGTATGACAAAAACTCGATGGTAAATCAATATTTCTAAACATAATCTATAAAATGTCAAACAATTATTTTGTTAAATAGAAAGTAACTTTAGATTCTTACCATGCAGTAACTTGATAGTCGCCAAATTCTCCTCTTCCTTTGAAGGTACGCGGTACTTTCCACTCGAAATCTTTCAAACCTCTTATAATTTCTCGTTTCATTTTTTTTCTTGTAGCAGGAACAAGCATAGCATAATCGATTTCTCTAAGGATTTTTTGTTTTCTCTCATCTTTTCTGATTTGTTTCCTTTGTGGATTTTTTAGTAAAATATGCATTATGATTATTGATTTTTTAGCATAACGTGATAGTTTGTATTTTTCTTGAATATTGGTAGTTATCCTAGCACCATGTACTAACTGACTACGGTATTTGTATAATTTATTCAAATCTTCATACACTGAAACTGGATTTAATCCTGACAGACCAAGCAGAAACGATGTTCGTTGTACAAGTTTATACTTAATATCAGATTCACCGTCATTGAATAATGCTTCCAAACTCATTGTTGCACTAATGAAACCTTCATTTGTATAAACAAATTTGATTTCCGAATCATAAAAATAATCAAGGCTCATTTTGAGAAATTCATTTTCTTCGTTTATCGAAGTATATTTTTCGTGAAGGAATTTAATTTGTTTAAGAAAAGTAGGTGCATATTTCTGAATTCTCTTAATCGCTTGTTTTGGATATGTATGTGAAATTCCACCAATCAAAAGACCTACCTTCTTTTTTCCAAATTCTTTTTTTGATTTAATTGATCCACCACCTCCACCGCTTAATTTTGGTGCATTATTTGTTAACAAAGTTGAAATTTTTACAAATGGGAAAATTTTTTGTTCATTTCTGCGGTCGTTTGCATTACCTAGAATGAAAACATCTAAAACTTTACCGTCTTTTTTTAAAAATATTTCTCCTTTTTTGAGCCAGATTTTTTTATCAATTTTGACATTTTCATCTATTAAACTAGGAATGTTAAATTCCCATTGGAATAATTGAGAACTCATATCTTATCTCTACTAGCATTCTGTATAAGAGTAACCCACCTGTTATCTCCTTCTATCTTAATTCTTGCAACATCTTTTTGGATTAAATAACATCTGGTATCTATTTTTAGGAATAACGACGTTCATGATTGGGATCGGTTTAATAGGATTTTATATTATTCAATATAAGTGCTAGAACAACTAAATAATAGAAAGAAAGCAGTATTTTGCGTTTTTCTTGTTGTAGGGATAATAGTAGTTCTAGTAGGCTTAGGTATTACTATCAAAGGGTATTGCGATCACGAGAAAGCATCTTCAAACCCATCACTCCAACCCATTCCAACAAATCAAATTAAAACACCAGAAACCATTCCAACTGGCTCTCAAATTTCTAATGTAATAATAGAGTATCAGACAAATGATGGGATCTTGAGTGCAAATTATCCGTTTAATTACACTATAACAGCGGTAGTAAACAATCCAGATCAATTTAATAAAATAGTAGCACTTCCATGGACAGTAGTAAATGGAATGTCATTACCAACTACAGATTTTGTCATGTCAACTCTAAAGAACGGAACCTTAACTTTTGATAATATAACTTTGAATAGGATTCCAAATAAAAATGGATTTTATGGTTCAAAGATAAATGAGATTGTTTCTACTGAAAGGAATTTGGGATTTTTTTTAATACCTTATACAAATGGAACACCTAGAGGGGGACTTTTCATTTATCAACAAGATCCTCTTATCATACATCCACAAGTAGATGAACTTCAAGCACAAACAGATAGAGATATTCAGAAGCAAAACATAGACTCTACAGAATCTAACGCTTATGTCTTCGGTTTAACTGTAGTGATCATTGGATTCATTCTAATTGGTTTACCATTGGAATTTATCGTACATGGTTGGCTTCTTAGAGAGGATAAAAAAGACAATACTAAATTTTCAAGATTAGACGAAAACCCAAATTATTTACTGGTTGGATAATTATTACTTTTTTCTGAGATATTCACTAAGAATAACTCTGATAGTTTCAGGTACAGTATCAACCAATCGTTCTTTACGTTCTCACGGTCACGAATCTTAGCGTTTAATTTTTCTTAAAATAACCTTGTGACCTTCTCTTATTGATTCTTCTACGCACCCTGTCTGCAACATCAAAACCATATTGCTCTCTCATGGATTCCATGAATGTCTTTCTTACCCTTCCAAACCTAGTTTTTTCGGATATAATTGCCTCTTCGCACTCTAATTCTCTTTTTTTCTCTTGATTTGTCTCTTTTTCAGATGTTTTTCGGTTAAATATCGGCATATCTAAAACACGTACGAAAACGATGAAGTTGTGCCCCACAACAAGTATTTTCTAATCTCTTTTTCTTCATTTTTATGCTGTGCAATTAGTTTCTCAATGATCTTTTGCATTGTTTCAAATCCGTCTTTCTGATTTTCTTTTAGATCAAATTTCTTAGCCTGTGGATCAATATGGTATCTTAATGTAAAGACCATAGTATAGTGTGATATCGCTTCAAGCACTCCTGTTATTACATGAAATAATCCTGTTACATTTTGATTAGTGACTTTTACTCCAGAAAGTTCGTTCTTATCATCTGTATGTTCGAAAAGTGGTTTTAATTTTCTTAATCGTTTTAATGCATCATCTGCAGTCATTTCGTAGCTTTTTAAAATATTATGAAAAGACGTATCAAGTCCACTGAAAAAGCCGGAATTTAGATACAGAATGATCTTTTGCTTTCCTTCCTTCTTTGTACCTATGACTCTTTGTTTTATTAGTTGATTTTTTACATCAACAAAATCATTTTTACTACACTGTAAATTCCTAAATAATTCATTTACAGAACAACCTTGTTGTCCATATTCTGACAAATGGGATATGATCTCCTTTTTTAGCTCATCTGTCACACTGGTATTATACTAATACCGGTATTTATATCGTACTGATTCCATAGTATTAGTGAAAGATGGAAAAATTACATGAACTAATCACCGTGAAAGAGGTAAATACTAGAAATAATCTTGCTATACCTGATGAGGACTGCAATGAAGTCATGCGGTCTGACTATGGGAAAAAATTGACAGAAAAACTACATCAAACAACAACTGCCAAACAAAAAACATCAAAAAAATACACACTGCTTTGTAATCCAGACATAAAACGGTGGTATGACAACACAGCAAGAGGTAGCCCGCTTACAGCAGACGTTAGGTTACGCCGACTGTCTCACTTTTGTGAGATAACAGGTATAACGCCTATGGAGTTTGCCAAGCTAGCACAAAAAGACTTGCGTGCTGTAACAGATCTAATACAAGACCATATCACATGGATGGAAGAAAAAAAGCACTCGCCCGGATACATAGACAGCACACTTACAGGACTGAAATCTTGGTTGCGTCACTTTGACATCGTAATAATACGCAAGATCAAGATCAGATATGTAGACAGTACTCCAACACTAGAAGGCGAGAGAGTTCCAGACCAATCGGAGATGACAGAAATCTTCAACCGCGCATCACTTCGCACCGCAACTACAATAGCTCTTATCTCAAAATCAGGGCTAAGGTTACAGGTGCTAGGAAACCATGACGGAACAGATGGTCTGACACTTGCGGACATACCGGATATACAAATCCAAGGATCTACTGCGGTATGTATTGCAAAACCTCCGATGATAACAGTCAGAAGAACACTCTCGAAAACAAGACATCAATACTATACATTTCTGACAGAGAACGGAACACGCAAGCTCCTAACATATCTCAACGAGAGAATCGCAAAAGGAGAAAAGCTTGGACCAGAATCTCCAGTCATAGCACCAAACACAAGCTACAACATACATCGCGGAAACAATCAAGGAAAGAAATTCCTTCCAACAAAAAGAATAGCGCATGAAATTCGAGAAACATTGAGACCGCGATTTGCATGGAGACCGTATGTATTGAGGGCGTTCTTTGACACACAGCTCCTGATGGCAGAATCAAGAGGAAAGATAGCTCATGACTTTCGTGTCTTCTTTATGGGACACAAGGGAAGCATGGAGGCAAAATACACAACCAACAAGGGAATGTTGCCTCTTGAGCTAATCGAAGAGATGAAGCAGGCATTTAGACGAAGTGAAGAATTTCTTGATCTGGAAATCAGGATTGAACAAAAAGAAAAACAACATCAACAAAAAGAAATGGAGAATTTGAAGAACGGACAAGACAACCAGATGGTTGTTTCGATTGAGCAAGTCGAAGAGCTAATCGGAAAAGGTTGGAAGCTTGTTGCCATTTTGCCACAGGGAAAAGCAGTCTGCACCTACAGTGGGTGCAGACCGTGAACCAATTTGCACCAACAGTGAAGGTGGACCGAGGGGGATTTGAACCCCCGACATCCGCGTTGCGAACGCGGCATCACTACCACTAGACTACCGGCCCTTTTGTTATCAAGAATGTTATCTGTTTTTATTCATTTACTCTCAAAGAATAATACTAGGATTCTGAAGAAAATCACTGATGACTTTTGATACGGTAATTACTGATTCACATGTACTTCTACCAAGCGGAATGATAGAAAAAAATATTGTAATTGATGATGGTAAGATTGTTGATTTTACAACTGAAGTTCCACAATGTAATGTAAAAATTAACGCTAGAGGCTTGATATCTATGCCTGGAGTTATAGATCCACATGTACATTATGGTGTTTATTCACCAATAGGAAAAGCTGCAATTACAGAATCAAGAGTAGCTGCTATTGGAGGAGTTACTACAATGATGCGAATGTTAAGGTTGGGAGGTTCATACAAAAAGCTTCTTAGTTTGCATCTTTCGGAAAGTGCTATTTCTCATTATATTGATTATACTATTCACGCATCAATTCTTCAGAAAAATCAAATCGAAGAAATGGAATTTTGTACAAAAAAAGGAATCAACTCATTTAAAGTTTACATGAACTTGGGTGAAGATGTAAGTCATGTCTATATGGATATGGATCCTAGATCAAGTTCCTTAAACGAAGAAAAAGTGGAAGTAGATTTAAACATGATTGAGAAAATAGTTTCAACTGCAGCATCTCTACAATGTCCCATCTTGGTTCATGCTGAGGATTATCAAATGTGTTCATGTGGTATAAGAGAAGGAAAAGAAAAAAAGAAAGATGGGCTTGGGGCATGGTCGGAGAGCAGATCAGTTGAATCTGAGATAAAATCTATTAGATCTATTTCTAAAATTGCCCGAAAAGTTGGATGTGTTTTATACTTTGTACATATTGGATCACAAGGAGCTATGAATGCTATAAAAGATGAAAAAAAGAATGGTACAAAAATTTTTGTTGAAACTTGTCCTCACTATCTTACACTGTCATATGAATCGCAAAAAGGTTATCTGGCAAAAGTAATGCCACCAATTAGAACATCAAATGATGTAGATGCTATGTGGAAAGAAATTCAATTTGGTGCTATTAATTCAATAGGTACTGATCATGTTGCAAATAGACTAAATCTTAAGCTAGCAGGAAATGCGGTATGGGATGCACTTGCTGGCTTTCCTGGAATAGGAACGATGTTACCTATCTTAATTAGTGAGGGTGTAAACAAGGGCAGGATGACATTAGAACAACTTGTCTCTTTAACAAGTTTCAATACTGCAAAAATATTTGGAATGTTTCCAAAGAAGGGAAGTCTTCAAAATGGCTCAGACGCTGATATTGCTATTATTGATCTGAAAAAAGAGAACAAGGTTTCCAGTCAACTACTCGATGGTTTTTCAGATTATACTGTATATGAGGGTTGGAATCTGAAAGGTTGGCCTGTTAAAACACTAGTAAGAGGAGAAATTGTAGCAGAAGATTTTGAAATACTAGGTAAACCAGGCTATGGAAAATTTGTTACAAGACCTGTTCTAAGTTAAAGCATAAAATTTTCCATTTTCTTTTACTTTGTATATTATGTCTGGTTTTGTAAAGAGTCCAACTTCTATAACGCCTGGAATTTCTATGATTTTTGTAGCCAATTCTTTTGGTTTTAGTATGTTGCCAAAATCACAATCCAAAATTATATTTCCATTTTCTGTCACAAAAGGATATCCTCTTTCTATAATGCGCAGGTTTGGTTTTCCGCCATATTTCTTAATTTGTTTTGCAGCAATATTTCTTGCAAAGGGATGTACCTCAACTGGAACACTTCGGTTTAATTTTTTAACAAATTTTGATTCATCAGCAATGATGACAACTTTCTTTGCGATATTTATTAGAATTTTTTCACGTAATAATGCTCCACCTCCTCCCTTTATCATATTTTTATTTTCATCAATTTGATCTGCACCATCAAAAACAAGATCTACGTGTTCAATTTGGTCTGCTTCAATTATTGGTATTCCTGCTTTTTCTGCTTCTATCTTAATTTGTAAAGATGTGGGAATTGCTTTTATCTTGATTTTATTTTTTTTTAGATAAGGACCAATTGATCTAACTATAGTAGTCGCAGCCCTTCCACTACCGAGTCCCAAAACATAGTTGTTTTTAATTAATTTTAATACTTCGCTTGATAATGCCTTAATGGCATCATCTAATGTCAACTATTCTACCTCTACTTGTTCTAGCTTTGAAAGTGCTTTCATTATTTCGTTTTTAATTTTATCAATATCTTTGTCATCTTCCTCCAGTTTTTCTTCTTCTGGAATTTTTAATGCGGTAGGAATCTGAATTTTTTTCTCAGTAGGTGTTTGTTGTTCTAGGTGAGGGGTTTCTATGACTGGCTGAGGTGTCTCTATGGCTGGTTTTGGGATTTCTAGTGGTTGAATTTCAACTTGTTTTGGTTGTTCGATTTCCATAACTGGATTGATCACTTCTTGTTTAGCAATTTGTTTTGGTGTGGCAACGGCTGGTTTCACAAACTCTAATGGAAATTCTGGAATTCTATTTGGGATTTCTGTCAGTGTTGTAATCTCTACTGATCTATGATTCTCTGGAATTGGGATTTCAATAAATGGTTTTGAAGTATATTCTTCTTTTGGTTTTTGAATCTCAGTCTCGGTTTCAACTTTCTTCATTTGTGGTTTTTCATAAACAATTTCTTTGATTGGTTCTGGTTGTTTTGTTTGGGGTACAGGAATGGTAGTAATTGCAATCTTGGAAGAAATTTCGTTTAGTCTTTGATCTAAGTGTGATAGTTTTTGATCCATTAATGTTATCAATCCATCTCCAAGTGGTCCAAGATCTGGATGCTTGCTAGCTGTCTCTAGTTTCTCAATTCTAGTTATCACAATACCGAGCTGATGTTGATATCTGAGTAACAATCTGTCACGATGTACTTTTGAGAATTCAGATTCCTGCTGATATAATCTGGATATTGTTTTTGTAAGAATTTCTTTTTCTATTTTGAGTGATTGAATCTGGCTTTTGATAGTTGAACTTGTTCCGATAATTTGTTTGTTATTTCTTCGTTTTGGGATTTTGTCCATGGCAACTGCCGTACAGGCTCCTGCAACTGAACCTAAAACCAAAACTAGTTCTTCCATCTAGGTATACCATTTGATCCAAGTGTATTTTCTTATTCTTGCATCTGGATATCCGCAGCTAGCACAACGTTTGTGTCGTGCATGATATGCGTTTTTTCCACATCTCCTACACCTGATGTGAGTATGCTTTTTTGTATACCCACCCATTGAGGTTGTTCCTTTAGTCATTATACAATCACTTTGGTGGTGGAGATATGATTACCACATTGTCTCCTCGGACAACTATGGTTCCAAGACTTTTTGACTCGCCCTCCGAAGGGATCTCTTCTGAAGAGTCAAGTAGCAGGTTCATGTGTTGGTCAAAACCATGTAGGTTTCCTCTGATTACTTTGCCGCCCTTTAGTTTGATAAGAACGACTTTGTTGAGGCTTTCATCCAATACTTTTACTGCCATGTCTACTGACATTTATTTCACTTATTACCTCCTGTATTGAGGGTATATATTAAAATTTCATTGGTGTAATTTTCGGCTTTTATCAGTAAGGCAAGTTTGACTCTTTTAGGAGATTCTGTACAATCTCTGATAAGATCATCTTGCCATCTTTTGCAGTTGCTTTAGTAGGATCTCCCCACACACCATTTTTTGTTACAGCTAAAAATGATCTAGATGCAAGTTTGTTTAATCGGTTTTGTTGTTTTTCAGAATACTTGTCAATATTGAATCCACTTTGTGCCTTCTTCATATCTACTTTTTTTGATATTGCAAGCATTATTGATGTTTCGACAAAACCGGCGTGATCAAACTTTCTTTTCATAAAATGCCAGTAGGAAAACACTGAAACTTGCACTTTTCCTCTTGTAATTTTATTCATTATTTTAGGAATATTTTTTAAAGATGGTTGATTACCGTGATGACCATTAAGTATTATGATGTAATTGATTTTATTTTTTGATAATGATGTACACAAATCTATAAGAAATTTTTGTAGTGTTGACTTTGATATACTCAGATTAAAGCGCGGGTGATGTTCAAATGAAACTCCATAATTTATTGTAGGTAGAAGTATAAAGCCCGTTTTTTCAGAAAGACGTCTTGCAACCTCAGATACAATATCTGAATCGGTGGAAACTGGTAGATGAGACCCGTGTTGCTCTATGGAGCCCATCGGAATGAGAACAACACGTCTCTTAGTTTTAATTAACTTGCTTAAAGCGGGATCTGAAAGATCCTTAACTTCTATCATCTAGATCGCTTAGGTTTTACATGGACTTTTCCCCAGTAGACTTCTAGTCTTCCCTCTAGGTGCATTTTCACCGCTTCCAAAAGCGTTTTTGCTTCAATTCTTTGCCCTTTATTTTTTAGGGATTCTACAGTTTCATCTGAATCTATTGCAAATGCATCTTGAAAAATTATTGGACCCTGATCCAAATCTTCTGTTACATAATGTGCAGTACAACCAACTATCTTAGCACCGCGTTCATATGCTTGCATATAAGCAAAAGCTCCTGGAAATGCTGGTAAAAGTGATGGATGTATGTTGATTATTCTATTAGGATATCTCCAAACAAAGTTTGGAGATAAAATTCTCATGTATCTTGCTAAAACTATCAAGTCAATATCGTATTGTTTTGTAATTGCGAGTATTCTTTCTTCAGATTTTGCCTGATCAGTATCTTTAACAAGTACAAATGGGATCTTTGCTTTTTTTGCAATAGGAGCCAGTGTATTTTCTGTACCAATAATTACTATAATCTCACCTTTTAACTGGTTTTTTGTTCTAGCTTCAAGAATAGCATGAAGACAATGTGTTTCTTTTGTAACAAGAATTGCTACTCTCTTTCTAAGTGCAGCTTCATGATGTACATTTACTTCCATCTTTAGATTTTTTGCCAGTTGTTCGACTTCCTGATTAAATTTTTTTATGCTAATTTTTTGTGTAAATGACGATTCAAGATACATTCCAAACAAACCCCTAATTACATTCTGATTAATTTTTTCAACATTACCGCCTTTTTGAAATATAAAATTTGTAAAGCCCGCTACTACTCCTTCATGATCTCTACCTACTACAGTTATCTCTATTCTTGTTTTGTTCATTCTAAATTTGTTGGAAAGCCGTACTTTATTAATGCTTAAATACCCTTTTGAGATATCTCGTAGTGATAAAATGCGTGGATGCTATAAATTTCCAATTCTATAATGCGTGAGCGATGAGTTGAGTTTTTTAATATTATGCAAAACTGAGGAAAAATAATGGATAGATCTAGAGGCTCAGAAAAAAATCGTAATAGAGGAAAAAGTTATGATCACAATAATCCGGTAAGAATTTGTACGGTGTGTTCAACTTTAGGTGATTGGCATTGTTATGAATGCTCCAAAGACTTTTGCGGTTCTCATTTTACAAATCACAAAGAAATGCAACTTTGTGTAGCACAGTAGGTGCGGGAGGTGGGATTTGAACCCACGAACTCCTAAAAGACAGGGTCCTAAGCCCTGCGCCTTTGACCAGGCTTGGCAACTCCCGCATGCACCATGACTTTTAAGACAAATTTATCTATTGTTGATAATAATATGGCAAAGCTATTTGGAACAAATGGAATCAGAGGTATATTCGGAGAAAATTTTACACTAGGTTTTGCATCTGAAATTACATTATCACTTGCAAATTTTTTCAAAAAAGGCCCCATTCTTATAGGATATGATGGCCGAGATTCTAGTATTATAATTTCAAAAATAATATGTTCCTCTTTGAATTCGGCTGGACTTGATTGTGCTATTGCTGGATTAGTTCCCACACCGTGCCTACAGTTTGCTACAAAAAAGCTTGGTTACAATGGAGGTATAATGATAACAGCTTCACATAATCCACCACAATATAACGGAATAAAGCCAACTGCAAAAGACGGTGTAGAAATTTCAAGAAAAGACGAACTAAAAGTAGAAGAGATTTTTTTTAAAAAGAAATGGACAATAAACCCAAAGAATTTTGGAAAAACACAAAGGGAAGAAAAAGCTATTCGAACCTATCTAGATGGAATAAAGGCACAGATTGATATTGAAAAAATCAAGTCTAAAAAATTTAGAATAGTTATGGATCTGGGTAATGGGGCTCAGGCAATAACCGCTCCAAGATTATGTCGTGAGCTTGGGTGTGATGTGATAACTATTAATGAAGAAATTAACGGGTCATTTCCTGGAAGAGGATCTGAACCAACTCCTGAAAACTTACAGGATCTATCAAACAAAGTAATTAAAACCAAAGCAGATCTAGGAATTGCATTTGATGGAGATGGTGATAGAAGTATTTTTTGCGATAATAATGGAAAAATTTTAACTGGGGACAGATCCGCACTTCTTATTTCTAAATTCATCCTAAACAAAAATCCAAAATCAAAACTGATTACAACAATTAACTCTACATCTAGAATAGAAGATGTTGCAGAAAAAACAAATTCTCAAGTTTTAAGAACAAAAGTAGGAAGTGTAGAAGTTTCACGGGAAATGATTGCCACAAAAGCAATAATTGGATTTGAAGAAAATGGTGGATTTATGTATGGAAAACATAATCAAGTCCGAGATGGTGCAATGACTATGGCATTAGCATTAGATTTACTTGCACATTCCAATAAAAACATGTCAGAAGAATTGGAACTTTTACCTTTGTCATTTACTACAAAAGGTAAAATTGATTGCTCAAAACAAGAAGCAAAAAAAATAATTCAGACTCTGATGAAAGAAAATCAAAAGAAGGATACAACTGATGGAATCAAAATAATCTTTGATAAATCAAATTGGGTGATGATTAGACCAAGTGGAACCGAATCAATAGTAAGAATTTATGCAGAATCTGATTCTCTAGAAAATCTTCATGATCTTTTTGCAAAATATATGTCAAAAATAAAATCAATTCTTGGCAGATAACACTTTTAAAACCAATTGGAAGCACTCTAGGGATGGAAATGATCCCAATGGGTGATACATGTGGCTAAGGCTTATTATGTGAAGTTTCAGGTACCTGATGACTTGGTCAGTCCAATCTATGAGGCACTAAGAGTAGCCCATCAGAGTGGAAAGGTAAAGAAGGGTACAAACGAAGTTACAAAAGCAATTGAACGCGGAATAAGTAAACTTGTTATTATAGCAGAAGACGTGGAACCTCCAGAGGTAGTGGCACACCTTCCAATACTTTGTGAGGAACATGGTGCAGCATATGCATTCGTTCCAAGTAGACAAGATCTAGGTAAGGCTCTTGGAATAGACGTTACTTCTGCAGCTGCATCAATAATTGATGCAGGAGATGCTCAACACATAGTAGATCAAATCATAGCATCACTTTCACAAATTAAGGGTGGGCAAGCTAGTAAATGAGCAGCGAGGGAGTTACTCCGGCAGAGGTCATACAAATAGTTGGTAGAACTGGGATTGCGGGTGAAGTTATTCAAGTTAGAGTAAAAATAATGGATGGAAAAGACAAAGGAAGAATCTTAACAAGAAATGTAAAAGGTTCAGTACGAATGTCTGACATTTTGATGTTACGCGAGACTGAACGTGAAGCTAGAAAAATAAAGTGATTATAATTGAGTGTACTAGTAAAACCATGCAGTTTTTGTAATAGGCCAGTAGCAAAAGGATCTGGAACAATGCTTGTTAAAAACGACGGCACTGTTTTCTGGTTTTGTTCGTCAAAGTGCAAAAAAAATATGCTTGTTTTAAAACGAGATCCAAGAAGACTCAAGTGGACCGACAAATACGTTAAAGGCGGAATAAAGGTCAAAAAATAAAATGTCTGAGCAATCGCTTTTTATTGTAAAGCCAGACGGAGTGGAACGAAAATTGGTCGGTCAAATTTTGTCAAGGTTTGAAAATAAAGGATTCAAAATTGTAAAACTAAGAATGTTTACTTTTACAAAAGAAATGGCCCAAGAATTTTATTCAGACCATAAATCAAAACCATTTTTTGGCGAACTCGTGTCTTTTATAACATCTGGCAGAGTAGTGGCAGCAGTAATAGAAGGTAATAATGCAATCGCTACAACTAGACTCATGATCGGTTCCACAAAATCTTTCGAGGCATCTCCAGGTTCAATTAGAGGTGATTTTGGACTTGGATTTACAGACAACATAATTCATGCCTCCGATTCTAAGGAAAGTTTTGAAAAGGAAGTATCTGTAGTATTCAAGTGAAACTAGTTGCAAATACGGCAGCCAATAGTAGCAGTTCTTGGTCATGTAGATTCAGGTAAGACTTCATTACTTGACAAAATTCGTGGAACTGGAGTACAAGGAAGAGAAGCAGGTGGTATTACTCAACATATTGGAGCAAGTTTTCTTCCATCTGATACAATAAAGAATGTCTGTGGTCCACTCTTTGCTAAACTAAGTGGAGGAAAGGATGAGATTCCAGGTCTTTTGGTAATTGATACGCCAGGACATGAAGTTTTTACAAATCTACGAGCTCGTGGAGGATCTGCAGCAGATATTGCAATATTGGTTGTTGATGTAAACAGAGGGTTTCAACCACAAACTAATGAAAGTTTGAAGATATTGCAGAGCAGAAAAGTACCGTTTGTAATAGCTTTAAACAAAGTAGATCAGATTTCTGGTTGGAAAAAAACTAATACAAAATTTATTTCACAATCAATAAAAGAACAAGATGCATTTATACAGACTGCACTTGATGAACTGCTTTACAACGTTGTCGGAACATTATCAATACTAGGTTACAATTCTGAAGCGTTTTACAGGGTTAAGGACTTTACAAAAGAAATATCCATAGTGCCAGTGAGTGCACGAACTGGAGAGGGAATTCCAGAATTACTTGCTGTGTTAGTAGGTTTAACCCAACAATATATGCAAAAAAAACTAGAACAGGAAGAAAAATCCACAAAAGGCATTGTACTTGAAGTCAAAGAGGAAATTGGTTTAGGTGTGACTGCAAACATTATTTTAATTGATGGTAACCTCAAAAAAGGTGATACCATAATCCTAGCAAAAAGGGATTCTGTAATTGCTACAAAAGCAAAAGCAATACTTTTACCAAAACCGCTTGATGAGATGAGAGATCCACGAGATAAATTCAAGCCTGTTAATGAAGTTACGGCTGCAGCAGGTGTCAAAATTGCGTCACCTGATCTTGATGGTGTTCTTCCAGGAAGTCCTGTATATGCCACCTCTGACGATTCTCAGGTAGAGGAATTGAAAAAATTAGTTGAATCTGAGATGAAATCTGTTTTTGTTAAAACAGATACAAAAGGAGTCATTCTAAAATGCGATACAATTGGTTCTCTTGAAGCTTTAACTGATCTATTAAAACGCCAAAACGTACCGATATCTATGGCAGATATCGGACCTGTTACAAGACGTGATGTAGTTGAAGCACTTTCAATAAAAGAAAAGGACAGACATCTGGGTGTTGTAATTGCATTTAATGTTAAAATTTTACAAGATGCCCAAGATGAAGCTGATGCAAATCATATAAGAATTTTCCATGATCAAATAATTTACAGTTTAATTGATAATTATACTCATTGGGTGGATGAAGACACTGCAAATGAAGAAAATGCTGTTTTTTCGGAGATTACTCCGTTGTGCAAATTTACATTTCTAAAAGGATACATATTTCGGAAAAGTAATCCAGCAGTCTTTGGTGTTCGTGTGGATGTGGGTAATCTAAGACAAAAAATTCCAATAATGAATATGTCTGGAAGAAAAATAGGGATAATCCACCAATTACAAGACAATGGAAAAAGTATTGAAATGGCTAAAAAAGGACAAGAAGTTGCGGTTTCAATCCAAAACATAACAATTGACAGACAAATATCAGAGGAAGAAGTTTTCTATTCTTTCCCACCAGCACCTGAGGTAAAGCTTTTGATCAAACAATTTGCTCACAAATTAAATCCTGAAGAATTCCAAGTATTACAAGAGATAGTGCAAATACAAAGAAAACTAAATCCTATGTATGGATATTAGGCATATTTCTGTGCAAGCATATGAATACCTGGTTCGCCAACTGCACCAACTGCCTTGTCTACTAGTTGACCATTTTTAAAAATGATAAAAGTTGGAATTGCATACACACCATATCTAGAAGAAATTCCCTGAGCATCATCAACATTTACTCGAGCAAATTTGATAGTTTTATATTTTTTAGATAATCTGGTAAATATTGGAAGCATGTATTGGCATGGACCGCACCAAGTAGCCCAAAAATCAACAAGTACTGGTTTATCGCTAGCAATAGCATTATCAAAATTCGCATCTGTTAGTTCCAGAATCTCTGGTTCTTTTTGAGTTGTCATTTCGGCCATTTTCTTTTTCATTATTTCTTCAAGTTCTTTATCTACCAACAGAAAATCAAAGAATTAAACACTATTTAATAATTTAATCTATAAATCAAGAAGAAATCTCATCATGACGGGTTTTTCCTGTTTTATTTCCATTAGGTGAAAGGTGGGTGATTTTATCTCTAATTTGAAATGATGTTTTTTAAAATCTATTTCTTCACCGTCTATATTTGCTGCAAGACTATATTCGACATTTTTTGTTAATGTTACAGAAAACCTTTTTGCTGCAAATCCCTCTGTTATTGTAAGTATGATGATCTCTTCAAGCCAATTGTAAAGTAAGTTATTAAGATCTTTTGCAACGATTTCAATTTTTTTATGGCTTTTTTCTTCAACTGAATTGATATCTATCATTGTATCAACAACTGATATGCCAGCATTTTCAAAGGCTTCTTCAAGTGTGTTTCCAGTGACCTCGATAAAGGCATCTGTCATATGTTCCAAATCTCTATATGCCATTGATTTTATGATGCAAATCTCATCTATTAATCCCTTGTAAAATTTAGTTGTTATAACAGATAGTTGTAATCAGAAAGTCTAAATGCATTAGAAAAAGAATGATTCTTGAATTTGGATTTACCACGGGGAATGAGAGATATAGAATTTCAAGAAACTGCTAAAATTGAATATATAAGACAAAAATTTATCCAAACTTCAAATCTTTTTGGATTCCACTTTATGGAACCGTCTCCAATTGAATTAGTTTCAGTAATAGAGACAAAAAGTGGTCCTTCTATTAAAAATGAAATTTATTATTTTACTGATAAAGGTGATCGGGAGGTCGCATTAAGATTTGATTTCACTATTGCACTTACTAGATATGCAGTATCGCAAAAATCAATGAAATTACCTGCTAAACTTTCTGCTTTTGGGGGTGTATGGAGATATGATGAGCCACAAAAAGGAAGATACCGATTCTTTCATCAATGGGATGTTGAAATTTATGGTCAACCCAACATAGAATCTGATGCAGAAATAATTGAATTTACATCTAAATTTCTAGATAATCTAAAATTACAAAATATAATCATAGACATATGCGATCGTGAACTTGTAGAATCATATGTTCACAAAATCTTTCAATCAGATTCACCAAATCTTGTAGGCGACATACTAAGAGCCGTAGATAAAATTCAAAAAAAGAAAAAATATGAAATAATTAAAGAGTATAGCGAAAAAGGTTATTCTAGTTCTGATCTAGAAAAAATACTTGAATTTTCTCAAATTAAAGGATCGCCTGAAGAAATAGAAAAAAAATTAGATGTAAAAGAATTAAAAAACTGGAATAAACTACGACTCCTCTTTACCTCATTAAAAAATAGACATGTTAACAATATCAGAATAAACTTTGGTATTGTAAGGGGTCTTGATTATTATTCTGGTATAGTGTTTGAAGCGTTTGATTCAACATCTGATCTTGGGGCACTTGTAGGTGGAGGTAGATATGATAATTTGACAAAAGCTTTTGGGCGAGAGGATTTGGGTGCAACTGGAGTGGCAGGTGGTGTTGAACGTATAGTTAACTCTCTTGAAAAACAAGGAATTGATGTTGATACAAAAACATCACAGATTTGGGTTGCATATATTAATGAAGAAATGCAAAAAATTGCACTTGGCATAGTGTCTCAACTAAGACAAAAAGGTATACATGCAGAAGCAGATCTGGGCGGAAAACCCCTGAAAAAACAAATGGAAATGGCATCAAACTCAAAATATGTGATCATCGTGGCTCCAAAAGAATACTCTACAAAATCTGTTGTATTACGTGATATGAAAGATGGAACTGAAAAACAAGTTCAGATTGAATCTATATTATCTGATCCAAAGTCTAGTCTTCAACTCTAAATGCCCTTGTAAGCATTACAAGTTCAGGTCCATTCGTCAAGGTTCCTACTACAAGCGACTTGTTATTTGCTAGTATGCCTGATGCAAGATAGGGAGAACCGCCGTTTATTGTTGCAGGTTCAAGTTCTACTCCTAACACTTCCGAAAAAACTTTGATGTCATCTTCTTCAATATTCGGATGAATAATTCCTCCATGTGATGTGGCAACCGTCATCGCTCCATCTTGGTGATAGCCTGCAACCCTTTTCTGTAATACTTCAATTCCTAGCACATCTTCAACTTTCTTTACAAATTCATTTGGAATCAAAGGAGACATTATTCCACCTTTATCATTAACACAGATCAAATTCCCAATCGCAGTATGTTTGGTTTCTAGAATATCTACATTAAGACCAGTTGATTTTTTGAGATGTGAAAGTTCTTCTTCTAAACAATTACGTGGTAATAACATTCCCTTATTGTTAACAACCATGAGCGGTCCAAGCAATCTTGTGTTTGCTACTGAAGTAAAAATGTAATCAGTTTGCAGAAATTCTGATAGGTTTTTTGCTTTTGATGTTGCAAAGCCATTGGGTAAAAAAACAAAATCATCATTACATTTAGTGTATATTCCTACGTTAGGACTGCGATAGACATCGTATTTGAAAATTCCCAATGAGTCAAGACAATGAAAGTGAAGATATGAATTTATCTTGTATACACTTTAAATAAGTAAATCATATCTGTAATCCTCATGCCTATAGATCCAAATTTTCCAAAAAACCATACTGCTATTGAAAAATTCAAAGATCCATTAAGCGATAACTTTCACCTTGTTTGGGGTCCAGGAAGACTTGCTGAAGCTGCTTCCGATCAAAAGGTCAAGACAGCATATGCAGAAAATGGAGAAGAAATCAAACCAATGGGAATCCATGGTACTTTTGTTGCAGTAGATTGGGATTCTTGTATAGCTGATGGAGTTTGTCTTCTTAGTTGTCCTGTTAAAGTATTTGAATGGTACAAAAATCCTGGAGAAACTGGAAGAAATGACAGGAAAGATTATACCGATAAGGCAAGCCCAGTTAAAGAGGCAGATTGTATATGGTGTATGGCATGTGTAGAAGTCTGTCCAACAAAAGCAATCAAAGTTGATCAGGCAATCATGGACATTCACGAAAAAGAGATGGCAAAGTTCAGTTAGTTTAAACTAATATTGTCTAGGTTTAAATAACATATTAATCGACAACTTCCTATGCCAATACCAGAAGATTTTCCAAAAGGAATGAAGCCAATTGGAAAAATAGTACACGGCGATGGTGAACATTTCCACTTTAGATGGGGTCCAGGTAGGAAGGCGGAAGCAGCTGAAAATGCTGAAGTTATCGCTTCATACAAGGCCCGTGGTGAGAAAATAGAACCATTAGGTGTAAGCGGTACAATGGTTGCAGTAGATTGGGATTCTTGTGTTGCTGATGGTGCATGCATTGAGGCTTGTCCAGTACAAGTTTTTCAGTGGTACCGAACTGAAAAAGATATTCCAGCGGCAAAAGCTACAAATCAAACATTTGCTGGAACTGGAAGTTCTGAAAAAGAACATAGAGCTGATTACACAGATAAGGCTGACCCAATAAGAGAGCATGATTGTATTTGGTGCATGGCCTGCGTTTCTGTTTGTCCTCCACAGGCAATCAAAGTTGATCAGTCAAATCTAGAACATCACGAAAAAGCAGCCGGAACCTTTACAAAAATGGAAACAGGTTCTGTTAATCCACACGCACACCACTAAATTTTTCATTTCTTTATTTATTTTTAATTTGCATTTCTAGCAGGTGCTAACTTTTATTTTTGTATTGTTATAATTGATAACAAAAATGGTAATAATGTTTTAAACAAATTTTAACTAGTTTTTATGAACAGAAACTGCAGAGGTCGCCTAGCCCGGCATGGCGTGGGCCTTGAGAGCCTATGTGCGCAAGCACGCGGGGGTTCAAATCCCTCTCTCTGCGCTTATACTCTTTATGACATCCCGCAATGAACAAAATTTTTGTCTTAAATGGAATGGAGTAATGGTATCATATGACAACACTTGACATTCACAATTCAAGGCGTAGAATAGAGTATGCCAAGAGAAGCTTTCAGAGACGATTCTCAACTTGTAATGCCAGAATAGCATGTGAATTTCTTGACAGACTAATAATAGAGAACAAGTCGTATGGCCGAATTGCTAACTATGCAGAAGCTATCAAGCGAATCTTGGATATCAAAGACAACAAGAGGATATTGGACTGGACAAAGAAGGAGATTGAATTAGTACACAAGGTACTAGCCGAGTCTAATTATGAAAACTCGGTCAAAAAAGATACCCTGACTGCACTCAAGAGACTGTACCATTATGCATTACATGATGAAATGGCAGACAAGTCAAAGGGAAAGGACTATGATCCTAATGTATCTTGGATTGTACCAAGCTACTTTAGAGATAGATATGAGAAGATACAGGCCAAGGATCTGCTCACTGATCCTGAGCTTGAAAAATTGTTCAAAGCTGTCAAAGAAGTCAGCAAGGGAAGATATGTCAAGCGAAACGTAGCTGCTGTTGTTACACTCTTTGAAGGATCGTTTAGACCGGGTGAGCTGCTCAACATCAAAATAGGAGGTATACAGTTTGAAGAAGATTTTGTGCGGGTTCACACAACAGGTAAGACAGGACCCAAGACGCTTGCACTTGTGACAAGCTTTGTGCCAATCAAAGAGTGGCTTGCAGAACACCCGTCTAGTGATGACCCTGATGCCTTTCTCTGGTACCACAACAACAAAGAAGGCATGATGACATATCCAATGCTATTTCGTATAATCAAGAGGTCTTCCCAGGTGGCAGGAATCAAAAAGCGCGTATGGGCATATCTATTTCGACATACATCACTTACAATGTATTCAAAGAAGTTTGGCAATCTTGTCAAGCTGTACGGAAACTGGTCAAAAAGTTCCAACATGTTATCAAGATATGAACATCTTGCATCCTCTGACCAGGAAGATGCCATACTAAAATTACATGGAATCAAAAAGCAGGACGAATCTGAATCAATTTTATTCTCAAAGATCTGCTCTTCCTGCAAGGAAAGAAACTCTTCTGACAAGAGTCATTGTGCCAAATGTGGTACGGTATTGTCAAAGAAGCTTGCACAGAAAAGAGAAGAAAATCTACAATATGATACAAAAAGAATTGAGAGCTATGCCAAAGATGTGGCCAATCTAAAGAAAGACTATAACGAACTTAAAGAAATTATTACCAAAGTCCTCAATGCAAAGTCAAGCTCATGATTATGCCTTTGTTAGCTTGTCCAGTCTATCAATCTGCTTTCCTATGGATTCAATCTTTTCCTTGATCTTTTCTAATAGCTCCTTTTGTATTGATATAGATTCGTTCATGTCAGTTATTCGTGGAATATTTTTAAGGTCAATTACTTCCAGATGATGCATTACAGGATCAAAATTCAATCTAGCATATAATTTCAAAAATATCAATTACGCAAATTTGCGTTACGCAAAAATGTATAAAAACACCACAATTCTGATCCTGTAATGCAAGATCTCCGTAATGGAATCGTAAAGATCGTTAAAGGGGGGCCAAGATGACTGAAAAAATTTTCATCTATCTTGGCGCCCTCCTTAAATGGCATACAATATTCTGGAATTATGATATCAATAGGACTTGATATTGGTACAGCTTTTGTCAAGTGCGTCTCTGATACCAAGAAGATAAAATTCCCATCGCTTTACGCATACAAGTTGGTCCACGAGTGGGACAAGAAAGGAAAGCTAGTAGAAGGTGTAGGAGAAGAGGCAGTAAAATTATCACAGGACCCTGATACTATACTTATCAAACCAGTGATGCTTGGCAGGCCAGTCCATGAAGAGGCCTTTGCCAAGCTTGTCAGACATGCAGTAGTATTATCATCAGAGAAGAGAGATGCAATAGGCTCCAAGCCTGATGATATGGCATTTGCGATTGGACTGCCATATGATGCCGCAGCACATCGTGGTACCATACAAAAAATGATTGCAAGGCTTTACAGGCCAAAGGCATGTGATGTTGTACCGCAGGTTCTAGGAACCCTAGTAGATGCAGAAAAGTCCAGCGGTATAGTGATGAGTATAGGTCAGGGAACAACCGAGATCGTGGCCTTTGTAAACAACAAGGCAATTCGCGGTATCTCGGTACACCATGCTGTGGGATACATTAGCTCAAGGCTTGGTAGTGAGATGGCATATCTTGATGATACCATATACTCGAGTCCAAAAACGGGTCAGTTGGTAGCAATGCTTGCAGATTCACTTCTCAATAAACTGCATATGATAAGACAGGACCTTGAAAAGCTGCCAGTAATTGTATCAGGTGGTGGGATACTTGTGCCTGGGATGCAAGAGGCAGTGATGGCCAAGCTTGGTGATATGACAGTACCGCAGGACCCTGTCATGTCAAACGCTCAGGGGCTGTACAAGATCGCTTCATGGTATAGTATCCAAGAGAAATGCTAAGCAAGACTGAACGAGAATTTTTAGCATGCAGGGCCGTATTCTCAAAAAGGCATGCAAGACAGTACAGGTATACAATCAAGAAGAGAGTATACAAGTCTCTTGATGATTTACGATTCATTATAGAAAATAATGAATTTGTTGGTCTTGATCTCAAAGAGCTTGAAACAGAGCTTGAGCAAATCGTGGTCTTGATTGGTTCTACATACATTTTACATTCTGGAAAAGCGTCATCACATACCCAGACATCGACCAATCCTTTTTCTGCAATAAATTCTGGCTGGGGTACGTAACTCCTTAAAAACATCCCAAATCTTACTTGTGAGCTACTAAAACTTAAACACAAAATTCCTGCATTTGCACACAGGCAACATCACCACCAACTATACAGTATTGTTGATTTGTTTACAATTGTACCAAACTATACAACTAGAAAAGTTTCTGATTTGTTCGGAATTGTCATGATATGTTATGACATCTGGTGCTCTTTGGTATGATTGATGATACAATACAATATGCAGACAGTCAATCAAGGCGTAAACTCTCTCCTCAAATCTATCACAACAATACCTAGTGTTGGAAATTGTACTGCAAAAGCAAAGGTCTAGGAACTACAAAGATACCAACTACAAGTACCGTATCACAATACCTACACAAATTGTAGAACAGCTTGAACTAGAAGGAAGAAAAAAGCTTAAGATCTTTGTTGTGGAAGATGCAATTGTAATCAGGAAGATCCCTAACACATGAAAAATCACATCAAAAATCTATCTAATCCTCAGGTTCTTTGCTCCCCATATCTTTTATTCCTTCCTTTCTTTTTTTCTTTAATAATTTTTTTAGACTGTCTAACGACGTTTTCTTTTTACAAACTTTCTTGATCAGTATTTTTCTTTGTTATTTCTTCCGGTGTTACTATCATTCTTAGCTATCTTGATATCATTTCAACTGCACTAAGGTAATCTTTACTTTTCTTGCAATACTAAATTATATCAATCATCATAACTTTACAAATTCTAGTAATGATTATTCCCTTTCAAATTCTTTCAGCCATGTAACTTTTAAAACAATAAATCCATCTCATTTTCAACTTAATTTTGCAGTTATATTTTACCAAACTATTTTCTTTGCTATGATGAAAGTAATTTTGTTTCCATTTATCAAAAACCACTGTTTTATACTCTACATGTCTGCCTTGCCAACTAATCCTTTAGAATCAATGAATATCCCAGTCTTGTCAAACTATATTCTACTCAACGTATATTCTGATAAGCATATATACTGTATAGCATATATTCCAGACAGCATATGATAGTAGGTAAACCGCCTAAAGATGTTGTAGACAGAAAAGAGGAAGTAGGAAAAATAGTAAACACTATGCTTGATACAAAAGCCAATGTGAACTATGCCTTGATCGGGCATAGAAGGATCGGAAAGTCAACCATATTGGGAGAAGTAAGGCGTCAAATAGGTAAGAAACTTATCACAGTATACGTAGATTTTGGAGAATTTCGATACTCACCAGTTGACCTTGCCGAGAAATTAACTGAGGAACTGACACATGCGTATTACAATACACTACCTACCACGTCAAAGATTGCATCCAAAGTAAAATCTGCATTAACACAGCTAAGTGAAATAAAGCGAGTCCGTGCAAGATTTATCGCAGGCATTGACGAACAGGGCAGTCCAATAATAGCAATAGACCCGTACGTCAAAGACAGGGATGAAAACTATCGCAAGGCGTTAACAGACGTCTTCGAGTATGCAAACAAGATATCTGAGGCTTCTGGTCGTAGAGTCGTAATCATAATAGATGAATTCCAGCACATTATAGAATACAAAAAATTCTCTGATCTAAAAAATATTCTTGATGTCATTCGAGCTATCCTTGAGCGCAGAAAGAATGTCTCCTTTATAGTAAGCGGTTCAAGAATACATTATCTGAGAAATATTCTGGCAGAAGGAGGCAGTCCACTCTTTGGTCATTTTATCATACTAGAGATAAAGGAATTGGCAAAAATCTATGCGGTAGAATTATTTCTAAAGTCTCAGCCTGCTGCAAGCAAGCAAGATGCCGAGCGAGCATTTGATCTTGTTGGAGGACATCCATTTTATCTTGTAATGCTTGGACATGCATACAAAAAGACAGAGTCGTTGACAGATACATATCAAGAGTTGCTTACAAGTACTACAGGAGCACTGTACATCTATGTCAATTATATTGTAACAGAAGACTTGGGCTCTGATTACAAGAGTACTGCATACTGGAAGATACTTGTCTCGCTGTCTACAGGAGAAAAGACAGTGTCTGATATTGCAAAGGATGCTTCTCTTAAAATGACAGGCCTGCCCAAGTTTTTGACTAAATTGATAGAGTACGACTTGGTTCAAAAAACTGAAGGAAAGTACAGTATAACAGACAAGATAATTCGAGACTTTTTTAACAGTTACTGGGTATGAAGTGAATTAGTATTTTCCTGTCTCTCTCCCTTCTCTCAAACTTTTTTTACTGATAAAGTCGCGTCTTGGCCACAGACTCCTAACAGAGTATCATCCTAGCATAATTTTTTTTATGCTAGGATGATACCATAGAAAGAACCCCAAAGAATAGTGCAATTCTCTCTCAAATTTGTGTCTGGACTTGCAAGATTCGAATCTTATTATGTTTTTAAAGTGAGGGAACTAAACTAACTGAACAATTCCCATAGTGGAACCCAATTTTTTTATTAAATTTGATCGCATTCTTGTACATGTAATTTCTACACAATACTTATCGATCTATTTTTTAAAAATAAATTCAAACCAATAATAGAACGAGATCAATTCTGTAGTCTAGATAGAATACATGCGCAATATTTTATAGATAAGCACATCAACGATCATACGAGTTGTGAAACATGGAAGTCGTGGAGATGGCGCCTAGTACAAAAAATATCAACGTAGACGTGATGAATAGGATACTGAAGGTATTGTATGAGCAGAGCCCAATAAAGCTGACAAACCTTGCAATGGCTTCAGGCCTGAACTACAACACATGCAAAAGATATTTGCATTTGATGAAAATCTTTGGCTGGATAGAAACTTCAAGTGAGGACGATGTTACCATGGCTAGAATTACAGAAGCAGGCGGAAAAATTCATAGTACGTTGAATGATCAATAGTTCAAACTAGATTTTCATTTTGTCACTGCTTTATGCATTTAGAAATAAAAGTTTTACATAATTGTTACTCACGATTGTTACTGATTGTGTAATGCTTATTCGTTGATATTTACTGAACAGGACTTATCAGTTAATGCTTATCAGCTCGTGAGCGTAACTTATTAGATATTTCCACATATGGAAATACAATGACTTTGAATAACTCATCCATAACGTTCGCATCAATACTTGCCGTGGCATTATTTGCGAGTCCAATGTTGGTCTTTGCACAAACAACGCCAATTCAGAACAGTGAACAGATTAGCGTAAAATTGGATAAGAACATCTACCAATATGGAGATACAATCCATCTAACTATACATGATGTAAACGCGGGTCCAAAACAAGTTATCACTGCGTTTAAAAATAATTATGCAGGCATTAATGGTCCATGTGGAGTACAATACTTTGATTTTGCATTTCTTAGTGGAGATCAAACAAAAATCCAAAATTACGATGACCTTGTAGCTGTAAAAACAAATGCGTTGAATGTAATATATGCAAATCCATATGATATGGTTCTTTGTCCTAGAGGTTACACGGATCATCTGGATAAAATGAGCGTGAATAACAACAGTGATGATGTAACAATTACCACGATAAAATCAAATGGAGATTCTGTTACTTTGCAGGACAATCTAATATCAAAATATGAAATTAGCAAAGTATATGGCAATACATTATACAAACAAATAGACCAGAATACCACACTTGAATACAAAGAGAGTAAGACATTACCTGCTGGAAAATATACTGTCATTGCCTTTACTTTGTCAGGTCAGATAAGCAAACCTACACTAATTGAAATAGTGAACAGTAGTACTTCAGCTACAAGCTTTACTCCGTCTGACTCCAAAGGTCTGCAAACAGTATTTTCATCAGGCACAAATCTTTGGCTAGCATCACTATTTACAGCACCAGCATTATTTGGAGGCTTTATGGCATTAGGTCGCAAAACCGGCAAAAAGTTTTCAAATTTTGCAACTGCAATAGTTATGACAATAATAGTTTCCAGTGCTTTTGCAACATCTGAACAAAATAATGCTTTTGCCACCTACAATGTTAGTTCACAGGGAGTTGAAGAGCATAGTACAACTAGTACCTTTAAAACTCCATCAGTCCAAGTTGGATTTGAAGGAGTTGTAACTGGAACTGGAACTGGTAGTGGATTAAGCGTCCAAAACAACCACTTCATTCATGGTTTTAGTGTTGGTACTGGTTATTTGTGGGCACAGTCGATAGTACAACAAGAAATACCCACTAGTGCAACTTACAATTCTCATTCATGTACCACTCAAGCCGGATCATATACTTGCAAGTTGCCATCCTCAGTGACTATACGTGGACTAGACAATTACTGGACTAACAAAGACATTTTCGGAGGCTGTCCCAGCGGATGGACTCTATTAAGTCCTGATTGTTATTTTGTTCCAACACCGGGTAATTGGAATACAGTCACCCTGTCATCATCTAGTACCAGAATTGACGAGTACACATACCAAAATATCGACAGTAGTGGAAACCTTAACCTGATACAAAAGTACAGAACTTGTACCAGTTCATGTACAGGATATACACAGTTAGATTCTGACACACGTGCCTATGCTACATCCAGTTCCTATTATGATCTGACCACCTACTTTGGTGGTACAACATATGGGGTTGAAGCTGTGGTAGGTGAGTGTGGCACTTGCGGTGGTGGAACAGGAAAAGTAACCTTCTCTGATGGAACATATGGAACAGAAACATACACACTGGACAGCAGTGGTTCTCCCGCATATAGGGCATCAGGAGCTACTACCTACCCCGCAGAAAACAATGTCGATCTGTGTTGGTGGAGCAGTATAGGTAATACTGGTGGAAGCAACCCTACACTTACTGCAACAGCAAAATATGGTACATGTAGTAGTTAAATAAGTGACTATACATTACCACCTAAATTTTTTATTTTGGTATGTGGTAAATAATTTTGAACAAAATTTGAAAGTGAGAAAATAATGGAAAATAAAAAATCAATTACAAAAATTCTTCTTATTAGTGGTGTAGGTTTGATTGCAATTGGACTTGTAATGTCTCAACTAAGAATTCCTTTAACAAAGGAAGAGTCTGATGCGCTTTTCAAAAACTGCATTGAATGTAAAGCTCCACCTACATATAGAAACATAGATCCAAATATTTACTATGCTACTATTTTTGTTGGAATTCCAGTAACTTGTAGTTCAGCAATCATAAGATTTGTACTATGAATATCAAATGTAGTCATTAAGACATTTTAGGAAGTGAAATTAAAATAAAAAGGGAAAGGTGCTCACTACAACAGTTCTGACTGGTTCCATCGAGCCCGCACCTAGATGTAGGCAAAAAACTACACCTAGTCTACATATCTCTTTAGAGAGGGTACTAAACTAAGTAGACATAACACCTCAAGGGTGTTGCTTTGACTAAGTGCAAAATTTTGTTCATTGTGGGATTCCAAAATGTTTATACGCCCTCTCTGCGCCAGAATTTATAAAGACTTAAAAAATTTGCAGGTTTTAGGTTTTAATTTCATACTTATAGGTTTTTGAAATAAACTACAACTGAATTCTAAAGAAAAAAAATTCTGTATTGAGCGCTACTGGTTTTACAAATTTGATCAAAAGAGAACCATCACACCATGATTCTTTGATACAGGAATTATATTTGAAAAATATTTTGATTCATATTTTTTGATCTCTCATTTCTCTTCTGCTTGGATCCTTTTCACGATATTGTGATTGTGATCTATATCTCATTGAGATAGTTCTCTCTATTTCTCAAGGAATGTATTTATCAGTTTGGTGAAATTCCTATGTATTGATCTTAGTCAGAAATGTTACTGTCTCCTGTAGTGAGCGCGGCTTAATAGCAAGTTGTCCTATAAAAGAAGCATTACAATGAAGTTCACTCAAACAAAAATAGCTGAGGTCTTACAAATGAAAAAAATATTTACATTTAATTCTAGTAAAATCACCATGATGCTGGTAATGACATTGTTGATATTCTCTTTAGAAAATCCTCTTCTTGTTCTTGCTACTAATACTGCCACCTGCTCTACAGGTGTAGGCTCAAGTCCAAAAGGTGATAGAATGGACAGTACATCTTCAAATGTTTGGATAGGATTGTCTGGCACTCATCAGCTTGGACATTCCTCTACTAGTAGCACTAGTAGTTGCTCAGTAAGTACTAATACTGCACAAAACGATCCAACTAATGTAGCCTTTGCAGGAAATGGTTATCTCGCATTTACTCAAAAAGGAACTGGTGGTTCTTCTCAAAGTTGTATCAGTTCTTATAATACGGCAACAAGTACAATAGTGAAGACCTCTTGCATAAGTGGAGCTGGTGCTGATGATGTTGATAAAGATCCAACAAATTCCAACATGGTTTGGTCAAGTTGGTATTACAACGGCTATGTAGGTAAGTTCGATACGTCATTAGGTAACTTAAGCACCTTTTTGCCACCAAGTTGTGGTGTAACCTCAAACTTAGAAGGATTAAGAGTAGATAGTAGTGGAAACGTATGGGCAGCTGATGAAGCATGTAACAAACTCTGGAAATATGTACCTTCTTCAAACACATGGACCTCATATACTATTAGCGGATTTTTGCCGTGGTATTTGTCCATTGATAATAGCGCAAGCCACATCTGGATCACATCACAAAGTAATACACTAAAAGCATTAGCAGATTTCAATATTAGCACAGGAACAGCAGCAACTATTTCATATCCAGGGTCAGCTCAGGGTGCTACTGAAGTAGCGCAAGATCCTGCTAATAGGATAACATTTGTAGCTTTTCAAAATGGATATGTAAATGAATATTATAACAGCTTGGGCAGTTGGCAATGTACCGGTTCTGGCGATAGTTATTCTAATGGTACGCCATTTGGAATTAGTTACTCTCAAAGTGGAGGAGTGGACTACTATTGGGCTACTCTATACGGAAACAGTCAGTTAGTAGTGGGGCATTGTTAGGAGATGACTATGATAAAAAAAATTAAAATAAACTTCAAATCACCAAAAAGAATATTGGCATTTACTTTACCAGTGTTGCTCATTTTTGCCATGTTTCCTCTCTATCACATTACACAAGTGCAATCTAACGAACCAACAAACACTGATGTTATGAACATGGTGGGGAAAATGATGCATCCTTATGTTACAGTACTGGGCGCGCAGAATGCTAGTACAATAAACATACCATTAACAAAAGTGGGTTCTTCATCTACTGGTGAGGCGGTCACTACAAAAACAGGTTCAAGTTTTCCACAGGTTATACAGGATAATAATCACTTAATGTTAACACTCTACGAGGGCAAATTTGCAAATGGTACAAGTGTATTGGCTCTTACCTCTACCAACTCAGGCTCAGAAAAGCTTACCATAAATCAGATGAGCGTTGATGGATCAATCCCAGGTTATGATAAGACCAACAGTACCATAAACATATTGCAAGCAGATGTAATAGGATGTACAAATGATTTTGCTTTTGTGGAAAATGTAAATACAATTTACCAGAATGGTACCAGTAAATCTCATCCTGAGACAATGAAGTATATTTGCCAGAATCCAGCACCAGTTGGTAGTGTAACGTTAGAGTCAGGGCAATCATTTACTGCGTATATTAAAGGTAATTTTGTAGCTGCCAATATTCCTATTAGTATCTTCAATGGAAATGCTGGATATATTGTAGAAGGCACAAATCATCTTTTCTTCGTTAGGGTCTGATTATCAAGATCTAATGGTATCAAAAGAAGTGTTTATTAAACTAATTTAGTAAACCAACCCAGTATTTTACACATTTAAGATTAGATAACAAAAAATACTAAATTATTGAAATAGTTATGATGTAATTTCTCAAAATCTATCTTTAAGATTTTACCATCGATCTAGATACATTTAGAACTGCATACCTACAACTGCATTTCATTAGGGTCTAAGATTCACCTTTTTTACTCAATTTTGTTCATAGTGGGATTTCAAAATGTTTATACGCCCTCTCTGCGCTATTATTTTCCTATTTTCCCAAGTTCTGCTAAAAGTGCAGATAGCTGAATTTCTGGATTTGCACCAATAATTAATCTGTAATCGTATTTTGCTATTGATTCCAATATTTCAGAAAGATGAGTGGTTTTAATTTTGTACGCATATTCATTCAAATATTTTAAAAAGTCTGATTCTGACATTCCATAGACTTTGATTAATTCAATCATTTTGTTTCTAGCATCAGATAATTTTCCTTCTATGGCAAGACTCAAGATCTCGCCAACATCATTTGTCTTTGTGAGGCCAGATGCTGCTTTTACATTTGATTCATTTACTATTCCAAGACTTGCTGTTGCTTGTAATATGTTGATGGAATGACGCATGTCTCCTTCAGAATATTCATGTATAGTTTCAAGTCCATTTTTATCAAATTTTATTTTTTCTTTTTTACAAATTTCCTCTAGATGTGATATAATGTCCTCTTCAGATATTCTTGTAAACTTGAAAACAGCACATCTACTCTGAAGTGGGTCTATAATTTTTGATATGTTATTTGCAATTAAGATAAACCTACAATATCTAGCAGTATCTTCTATAATCCTACGTAAGGCCGTTTGTGCATCAGAGGTCATTTCATCCGCCTCGTCTAAAATTATTAATTTGAATGGAATTTTTGTATCAAGTCCTGAAAAACGTGCAAATTTTTTTACTCTATCTCTTACCATGTTTATGCCACGTTCATCTGAGGCATTCAGCTCAAGTGTGTGATCTTTCCAATTATCCCCTAGAATTTCTCTTGCTAGACATAATGCTGTAGTAGTTTTGCCAACTCCAGCAGATCCAGAAAACATAAGGTGTGGCATTTCAGCGGCATTTTTCAAAAGAGATTTCAGACTACCAATTATATCTTTTTGGTTTATTATAGAAGACAGCTTCGTAGGCCGGTACTTTTCTACCCACATGGAAGTTTCAGTCATAGGCTGTTACGTTTCTCTCTCACTAATAAAATTACGGCTAAGATCAAATGATCAAAGCAAGTTGTTAACAGAATTGATCGATCGCATTAGTTAAATGCTTGAACGGAGCATGCTTGACGCATATTGAATATATTGGATTTGACTCAACTTCATACCATCGGATATCGTCTACAAGACGTTAAGGTTACCTTTAATCACGATATAAAGATCGATACACCAGATGTATCAATAGAAGCAAAACATGGTGAAATTTTGAGCATATCACGTTGGGTAGCTGAAGTATTAGCATCAGAGAAAATTGTAGATATTCAAGATACTGACATGATTGTTGCTTTGAAACAAGCACTAGTAAAGGAAAATGTACAAGGCGACTTTGATTTATCTACTCTTGAGTCTGATTTTTATATTAAACTGAATTCATACATACAAAGGCTTCCACAACAAGATCGTGATAAAGTAGAAAGTATGTTAAATACTCTTATGAGAAAACGACAAGGAAAAATAATTAGACTTGCAGACTCTTCAAAGATGACGTCTGATCTTTCAAAAAAACTATCAATAGAAGAACGCGCTTTATTTAATGCGATACATTTACAGAGCGTTGATTTTAACAAACAAATCTTAGGTGACAAGAAATAATGGCACAATCTGAATCAATACATTCTAAAGAAAATCGTACAGACCGGGTAAAAGAATTTCTTACTCAATTCAAGGACAAATCTGGCGCTTACAAATATGTAGAAGAAATAGATCAGATGATGGCAAAAAAAATACAGTATCTTGTAGTTGATTATAATGATCTAGTATCTGTTCCAGAGATTGAATCTATTTTTAATACTGATCCAGATGAAATTCTAGCCATGTTTGCTGCTGCAATAAAAGATATTCTTAAGGAGAGATTTCCACAATACGCAGAAAAAATTAGACATGATGTTAGAGTAAGAATTGCAAACTATCCTGCACAACGTAGCTTGCGTGAGATAAACGCAGAAGTCATTGGAAAAATGACTAGTGTGTCTGGAATGGTTGTAAGATCATCTGAAATAAAACCACTTGCAAAAGAACTTGTATACATTTGTCCCGACGCTCACGAAACTCATATAGTTCAAGAAAAAGGGCTAGAGTTTAATGCACCATTGAAATGTAGTAATGGAAAATGTACTCATAGGGACTTGGAAATTAGTCCTGAAAAGAGTCGCTTCATAGATTTTCAAATGGTAAGACTACAAGAATTGCCAGAAGATCTGCCACCTGGGCAGCTACCGCATTATGTAGATGTTACAGTATTACAGGATCTAGTTGATAATGCAAGACCTGGGGATCGTGTAATTCTTACAGGATTAGTACGAATTGAACAAGAACACATTCCATCAATGCGCGGAAAAACTGGAATCTATAGATTGCGAATACAGGGAAACAATATAGAATTTCTTGGAGGAAGAGGTGGCAAAACTTCTAGAAGTACAGAAAGAGAAGAAATTTCACCAGATGAAGAAAAAATAATTAAATCTCTTGCAACAAATACTGATATTTATGATAGGTTGGTGGCATCATTTGCACCTCACATACATGGACATGAAATAATTAAAGAATCAATTTTGCTTTTAATTGTTGGCTCTACTCAAAGAGTGCTTGCTGACGGCGCCAAGATTCGTGGCGACATTAACATCTTTCTTGTGGGAGATCCAGGTACTGCAAAAAGTGAAATGCTAAAATTTTGTGCAAGAATAGCTCCAAGAGGTCTGTATACATCTGGTAGAGGTTCTACCGCAGCTGGACTTACAGCAGCAGTAGTACGTGATAAAATTGGTATCATGATGCTAGAAGCAGGTGCAGTTGTTCTTGGTGATCAGGGCCTTGTATGTATTGATGAATTTGATAAAATGAAACCAGAAGATAGAAGTGCACTCCATGAAGTAATGGAACAACAATCTGCTAGTATTGCAAAAGGTGGAATTGTTGCTACGCTAAATGCTAGGACTTCGATTTTAGCAGCAGCAAACCCCATGTATGGAAAATATGATCCTTTCAAGAATATTACAGAAAATGTAAATCTCCCAATCCCTCTTCTTACTAGATTTGATCTCATTTTTGTTGTACGCGATATACCATCTAAAGAGAGAGATAATAGAATAGCTAGACACATTCTTAGTCTTCATCGTATTTCTGGTGCTGATACAAAATCACTAATTGACGTGGATATTCTCACAAAATATCTCTCATATGCTAAAAGAATTGAACCGGTAATTACTCCCGAGGCAGAGGAAAAAATCTTAGAATATTATATGAAGATGAGAAATGTTGAATCAGAAGGAATGATAACAGTAACCCCAAGACAGCTTGAAGGCTTGGTAAGATTAGCAACAGCAAGGGCTAGGTTGTTGATGAAGACCCAAGTAGAAGTAGAAGATGCTGAAAGGGCTATCTTTTTGATACAAAGTATGCTTGAAGATGCTGGAGTAGATGTTAATACTGGGCAAGTTGATCTTGGAGTTCTACAGGGAAGACCACACAGTGAAGTATCAAAGATGCAGTTGTTTATGGACGTCATGAAATCACTTGAAGGGGACGAAAAAAGACCAGTTGAAGAAAAGACATTTGTTAAAGAATTGGTAAAGACTGGCAAATTTACAGAAGAAGAAGCTCGTAAATATCTCAAAAAATTGCAACGAGAGTCAGCTATTTATGAATCAAAACCCGGTCATTATAACCGTGTATGAAAGTATCGCAAATTGATCTTCCAAAACAATTCACTGAATTTCTTTCCTCTATAGGCTATGAAACACTTTATCCTGCACAGGAATCTAGTATAGAAGCAGGACTGTTAGAAGGAAAAAGTATCCTTGTTTCAGCACCCACTGCTAGCGGAAAGACGCTTATTGCTTTACTTGCTATATTGGATCATATTTACAAGAAAAAAGGAAAAATAGTTTATCTTAGTCCTCTTAAAGCTTTAGCATCAGAAAAGTTTTCTGAATTTAAAAAACTTGAATCAATTGATTTAGGTAAAAAAATACAAGTAGAAATATCAACTGGTGATTTTGATTTAACGGACAAAAATCTTGGAAAAAATGATATTCTTGTTATGACTAATGAAAAAATGGATTCCATTATTCGTCATGGAGCTGAATGGATAAATGATATCTCACTTGTGATAGCTGATGAAGTTCATCTTCTTGGAGATCAAGATAGAGGACCTACACTTGAGATTATATTGACAAAATTGAAATTGTTAGAACAAAAACCTCAGATACTTGCTTTAAGTGCCACCGTTACAAATGCATACGAGATTTCTTCATGGTTAGATTCTGAGTTAGTAGAAAGTGACTGGAGGCCAGTGCCTCTTTGGGAAGGTGTGTATGATCAGGGCATCGTAACAATGCAAAATGGGAAAAAATTTGAAATAGAAACGAGCATGAGGGGACCACCTGTAGATCTTGGAATTGACTCTTTAAAAAACGGGGGTCAGGCAATTTTATTTGCAGAAACAAGGGCACGTTCTGCTTCACTTGCTGCAAAAGCATCTGATGTTATAGGAAAGAGTCTTCCAGAAGAGGAAAAAAAAGAACTAGACAAGATATCACAAAAAATTCTTGATGATAACGAACATACTGATCTAATCAAAAACCTAGCTACACTAGTGAAAAAAGGAGTAGCGTTTCATCATGCAGGACTTAACCAGAATTGTCGTGAGACAATAGAATCTGAATTTAGAAATGGGAAAATAAAATTAATTGCGTCAACTCCCACATTGGCAGCAGGAGTGAATCTTCCAGCAAGACGTGTTATTATCTCTAACATAAACAGATATGACACAAAATTTGGAGGAAATAAACCAATAAGTGTTCTGGAATACAAACAGCTTTGTGGTAGAGCTGGAAGACCACAATATGATAGTTATGGGGAAGCAATTATTGTAGGAAATTCAAATCGTACAGAGTTAGTTGATTACTACATTAACGGAACACCAGAACCCATAAAATCAAAATTAACTGATGATAAAGCACTAAGAACTCATGTTCTAAGTTTAATATCTATAAATCCAGGAATAAAGAAAAATGAAATAATAGAATTTTTTTCAGAAACATTGTCTGGTTCTCAAGACAGAAAATCTACGATAAAATTTAAAATCCAAATAACCTTAGACTATCTTGAGCTAGAAAATCTAATAAAAGAAAAAGGTGAGAGATTTGTAGCAACTGAATTTGGGAAAAAGACATCTATGTTATACATAGATCCACTCACTGCAGTTTACTTTAAAAAATCATTACAAAAAATCTCAAAACGAAAAAATCACACACTTGGCTTTTTACATCTTATTACAAGCTCGGAGGATTTCTTCCCAAAATTCTCATTACGAAACAAAGACTATGAAATGGTAGGAACACTTCTTGAGAATAATGCTTCTGAACTAATTGAAAATATCTCAGAGTATGATTGTTCACGAAGCTTACTTGCAGTGCATGCTTGGATAAATGAATCAAGCGAGATCTTTCTTTCAGACAATTTAGGCATAGAATCTGGTGATATGCATAGAATGGTAGAAAATGCAGATTGGCTTGTACATTCATTATATGAGATAGCAAAACTTGAAACTCGAGATGACATTCTAGATGAATTGAATATTATACGTCAGAGAATATCATATGGAATAAAAGAAGAACTTGTTGAATTGGTAAAGATACGTGGGATAGGAAGAATTCGTTCAAGAATTCTTTACAAGAACGGTATACAAAACCTGTATGATTTGTCTGAAATTCCAGTTAAAAAACTAGCTAACATAGATAAAATAGGTTCCATCATTGCAGAAAACATAAAGATACAGCTACAAAAGGTAAGATGATGCTAGACAAAATCATTCTTGCCATCCTAGTTTCAGCTATTGCCTTTTTTTCTGTTTACATAACAACTCCATTTCTAATAAAAAGATTAGAAAAAAAGAATCTTACAGTAAAAGATTACAATAGAGTTGGAGGAGCAATGGTGCCAAGACCTGGAGGTCCTTCTATACTTGTCGGAATTTTAGTATCTGAATTCACTTTGTATACTTTTTTTCCTACTACTGAAATATTGGCCATCCTAATTACAACATCACTTGCCTTTATAGTAGGACTAATAGATGATCGAAAAGTTCTTGGTGGATGGTTTAAACCTGTTGCACTTGCAATCTCTGCAATCCCGATTATTTTGCTCGGAACGTATGATCCACATCTCTCGTTTCCACTCTTCGGTTCTGTTAGAATTCCTGAGCTGTATGTTGCACTAGTAATTTTCATGATTCCAGTTACTGGCAATACCGTAAATTCAATTGATGTTCTAAATGGTGTGGCAAGCGGATTTATGACTATTGCAAGTTTTGCCCTTACCATATCACTATTCATAATTCATAATTATGACATTGCTCTTGCAAGTCTTCCATTAGGATTTGTTTCATTAGCATTTTACAAATATCATAAATTTCCAAGTAGAATATTTCCAGGTGACTCGGGAGCACTTACTCTTGGTGCAATGTATGGAGTTTTAGCAATAGTTGGCCATGTGGAAATAATAGCGGCGGTTGCATTATTGCCAGCAGTGATAAACTCATTTCTATTTTTATCAAGTGTTAAACGTATTATTGAACATAGACAGATAAAATCAAATCCAGTTACTCATACTGATGACTTTAGGCTTATGGCTACTACAGACAAAGATGCACCCATCACACTAGTAAGATTGATTCTGGCAGGTGGACCAATGACAGAAAAACAAGTTGGACTTGTAATTTTTAGGCTAGCTATATTTTCTGCAATACTTGCGATAGTGACTGCCTTTATGATGAGTGTAAAAATATGAAAGGGACTCAAATTTTTTTATTTGTATTTGTCATGTGGGTTTTAATTATTGTGGGAGGTGGATTATTGATTTCAATTATTGCTCCATTGACAATTAATGGACATGGTAAATTCGATTCAATCTTAGATTCTGGAGTCAAAGCGCTTATTGCAATGATATTGGTGGTTGTTTGGATTTTTATTCTTTCAAAAATAAAAAATTGGATCTTCCACAAACAGATAAAAAATTAACTACTTTCCCACTTTTTCTTCTTTTCATCATATTCTTCTCTAGAATATTTGATTTTAGCAGGCACTCCTACTACTACAGTATTAGAAGGTACATCTTTTGTAACAACAGCTCCCATCGCAACAACGCTGTTCTTTCCAACAGTAACTCCTGCTTTTATTACGGCACGCGAACCAATCACCACCCCATCTTCTATGGTGACACCAATCATCTTTTTACTTGCAGGGTATGGGTCATTTGTAAGAGCAGCAGCAGGACCAATGAATACATTTTTTCCTATTCTTGAAAGGGGTGGGATGTAAACCATCCCTTCAATCATGGTGTTTTCTCCTATCTTTACGTTATAATCAACATGTGCAAGTGAACCGATTTTCACATTATCACCGATTTCTGTATTATCACCAACATATGCAAAATGCCATATTCTGACATTCTTTCCTATCTTTGCTTTTTCTGAGACAAAGTTTGTTACCAAGGCTATCACAAGTGCCACGGTGATGCCTGTTTAATTATTTTTTCAGGCAACTTTGATTGATTTCTTTTTAGAAATTCAATATCTTGATCCTTGTTTCTCAACTCATCAGGCAACATTATTGGAATTTCTTCTATTATAGGATAAAATCTAGAACATTTTGAGCAATATATGGCACCTTCTAATACTAACTGTTCTTTTGAATTTGATTCAAAAATTTCTAGAGGAAAGTGTTTGTCTATGGGACATGCCAACATTTCCATCATTTTTTTGTTCATTTGAGATCTAGATAAATTGGAGTTCCTTTTTGACTAGATAAAAGTGCCGCTTCTGCAACCTTTGTTGTATTTACTGCATGTTCAGGTTTTACTATTATCTTTTCTTTACCTTCAGATGCAGCAAGAAAATTTTTTATTTCTAAAAGAAGAGGTTCCTCAACTTCTTTTCTTGGAATTTCTGTACCATGATTAGTTTCAATCTTTATTTCCTGTGAAATAAAATCTGATGATATTATAGCATCACTACACACCGCACTAAATTTTCTTACTCTTGTTGGAGTTATCCAATTTGAGGCAATAACTGCTACTTTGTTATCCTTGAAACCAAGCATTATGGTTGCAAAATCCTCATGCTCATGTCTTATCTTTCCTGATCTTGCAAATACAACTTCTGGGGTATCATCAAAAAACCACATTGCTGTATCAATATCATGCACTGAAGTATCATAGATTATTCCTACATCCTTTATGTGAAGAGGCATTCTATTTTCACGATGGAATTCTAACATTATGAGTTCTCCATATTTTTTTGATTTAACATATTCTTTGACCAAAGCAACTGCTGGATTGAATCTTTCAATATACCCACACGTCAAAACTACTTTATTTTTTTCTGCAAGATTTTGAAGTTCTTCTCCCTCATGAGAAAGATATGTCATAGGTTTTTCGACAAAAACATTTTTCTTTTGTTCTAATAGCGTTTTTGCAATTTTAAAATGTGTAGAAGTTGGTGTACAAACAAAAGCGCCATCAAATTTTTCTGAATCTAATAACATATCTAAAGACGAATAATGATTTACAGAGTATTTTGTTCCAATTTCTTTTGCTTTGGTTGAATCTGCATCACAAACTGCACAAAGTACTCCCAATTGTGATAGAATTCTTGTATGATTTTTACCCCATCCACCAGTTCCTATCTGAACAATTCTCAAGTTAGTACACCGAAGTTATCCAATTGGAGTATTTTTCATTTCTGCCCATGACTATTTCTGAATACGTTGAACGTAATTGTTTTGCTATATTTCCAGCTTTTCCAATTCCAATCTTTTTACCATCAACAGAAATAATAGGTGTAATTTCTGCAGCAGTACCAGTAAGAAAAATCTCATCTGCTAGATAAAGTTCAGTACGTGTAACTTCTCTTTCTATAACATCGTATCCTAAATCTTGTGCAATTTTTATTACTGAATCTTTTGTTATTCCTTCAAGTGCAGATGAGCTTGCTGGAGGGGTTATCAGTTTGTTGTTTCTTACAAGAAACACGTTTTCTCCTGGAGCCTCACTCACATTTCCTAATTGATCCAACATGATTGCTTCATCATATCCACTTCGTTTACATTCTTGTGTGGCCAAAATTGAGTTTAGATAATTCCCACCCATTTTAGCTAGAGGGGGTGTTGATATGTCATGAATTCGTCTCCAAGAAGATACACCAGCTTTTATTCCATTTTTGTTAAATAAATCGCCAAAAGGAAACATGATTATAGCTGTATGTGTAGGAGTGTTTTCTGTTACATGCAAGTTTATGCCATATCTACCAACAAAATAAAATGGTCTTATGTAACATGCTTGTTTTACTGCATTTTTCTTACAGAGATTAATTATTGCACTAGTAATTTCTTTATTTGTAAATTTTAAAGAAATTGAATAAATTCTGCCTGAATTTCTGAATCTTTTGATATGATCATCTAGTCTGAATATGTAGAGATTTTTTGAATTCCAATATCCTCTGAGTCCTTCAAATACTGAGGTTCCATAATGTATTGCATGAGTCATAACAGAAACTTTTGCTTCACTATCTTTCACAAATTTGCCGTCAAACCAAACAAATTCTGGACTAAAAGATTTCATATAAAACATCGAAGCCGTCTGTAATTAATCTATTTCTACCAGAATCCGTTACTTGGGAATTTCATTCCAAGAATTCTATAGGTATAATCTTTGGAGGATGCATATTTTTTTACAATATCCCAATTCTCTTGAATTATCTTTACGACTTCTGGCGAAACATAGCTTTCCCAATCTGTATCTTTTCCAAGAGCTGCTTCAAACATCTTTTGTTTTACAAAAGAGGCGGAGGTGGTTTTTCTTGTTCCAACTCTAGGGTTAAGTCCATAAAGTTTTAGCACAAATCCTTCAGCTTTGTCCCCAGTGTAAGTGAAATAATCATCTATTAAACCTCCTAGAATTTGTTTTTTTATTCTCCAAGAAAATGGAGAAAGAAGTGGCGGCATGTATTTTGCAAAGGGTGCATAAAATGAGTAATTTGATAATATGGAAATAGAATTACCAAATACTGATTGAAGCATCTTTTTTCGTAATTCAAATATAAATGGAAAACTTCTACTATTGATCTCTTTGTCTTTATTGATAAATATTACAGGCATGACTCGAACTTCATTTTTTTCTTTTAATTCTTCAATTATCTCTACATGTGCTTTTGTAACAGGATTCAGATGAGCTAGGTAAATTGCAATAGTCAATATACTTCTTACAAATATTGTCATATTTCAATGCTGATACAATTTTACAAAATGACAAATACGTTAATGAATTGTATTTGAAACTTTACTAGAAAAATAACTTACTCTAATTTCTCAATAAATGGGGGCGATGGGACTCGAACCCACGACATCCAGCGCCCGAGGCTGGCAGTCTAACCAAGCTGACCTACGTCCCCGTAGACCCGCCAATAATATTCAATATTATCTTTTCAATAGAAGTTTTTGATTTAACCGTATGACTCGTACTTTATTTCAAAGCTTTTGTCTGGTCTCTTATTTCTTTCAGTTACAAAACCCTTTGGTGTGAGAACATCCATGCATCCGTCTATAGTTCCTTGCCACCCGCAAATGAAAAAGACTGTATTATCAGCGGTGATTTTTTCACCTACGAGCTTCTCAAGAGGAGATGGCTCTCCATCTTTTGATTGCAAGAATGTTTCTACTCTTCCTTTTTGCCCATTCCATGATCTGTTAAACCATTCTTGTGGTCTGCTTATTGATGCTCTGTATCTGAAATTCCATTTATTTTTACCTCTATCAAGACTTTCTTCTTCCATCTTTGTCAAAAGATCTCTGTAACCTAGTTCATCAACATAGCTTGCTCCATGTAGCACTACAATCTCTCTATTGCTTCCAGTATCATGTAGATGTTGAGCATAACTCACAAAAGGTGCAAGTCCAGTTCCTCCACCCAAACAAACTATTCTTCTATTGTCTGGTTCGCCATTTGGTTTTTTCTCCTCAATTGTAAAAGCACCAGTAGGTTTTACCCAAATTATTTCATCTCCCTCCTTTGCACTAAATAGTTGTGTAGTAAGACGTCCTGGAAGGGGTTTTCTTACCCATCTGATGTATAACTCCACATATTTTCTATTTTCAGGATGGGATGCAATTGAATATGCCCTTCTTATAATTTTATTTTCACTTGGAACATGTGCTCCTAATGTTATGAATTGACCAGATTTGTATTGTGGTACCTCTCCTTCTTTTGGTACTATTCTAAAAACTGCCAGATCTTCTTTTTGAATTTGGACATAAGTAATAACTGCTTTATTATCTACAACCACGCGAAAAGTTCTGTATTTGATAGTTAAATATCTTATGTTGATTTGGTTGAGCTAATTTCTTGAACCATCTAAACGTTAATAACCTCACAAAAAAAGTTAATGCAAATCAGAATGCCACTCTGATTGTAAAAGTTGGGCCGGTCGTCTAGCCCAGTAGGATACGCCCTTGGCATGGGTGAGATCGTGGGTTCAAATCCCACCCGGTCCACTTTTTTAATAATTTAACGTAAACAATCATCTCATCTGGTAGTTATATTCCTGCGGAAAAATTTCAGTGGACAAAAATTTCTTCTAATTTATTTTCAGAATCAAAGGATAATGATAGGTAATTATTTTTTATAAAAACTAGAATGAATAACTAAAATTTACTAAACAACTGTTTGAAGACTGCCTCTAATCATGTTACTGTTATGGGAAATGAAGATTTTGGGGCTAACGCATCAATGTCTCGTAAGTTATCCCATACAAAAGTCTCAATTTTATAATTTCCTGCAGAGTGAGGTGTCCATGAAAGTGCGGCTGTTAATGTTTGATTTTTTTCAAAAGATCCTGTTGCAAAATTTAGATCTATTATAGCTCCATTAGAATCAATTATTTGTACAATATATGCCCAGTTGATATTTTTGTCACTGATGTTTTTAAGTGAGGTTTGCAAACTAAGCTGTTGATCTACTACTGGTGATTTGATATCTTCTCCTAACGAATTGACTATCTTAAAATCAGATGTAGAAACTTCGCCGTATCCATAGACGGAACCAAATCCGATCATAAAAAAAGACAGAAAAAAAGGTATAGTAAAATTCATCGAATCACGTGTTTCATTCTTAGATTTAAATTATCCTAACATGTAGAATGCCACATGTCCGAGTCTAGAGAGACAATCTACATAGGCAAAAAACCACTGATGGCGTATGTAACTTCTACGCTAATTCAGTTGGCAAACCAACCAAAAATATCTATCAAGGCAAGAGGACTCAGTATTGGGCGAGCTGTTGACGTTGCACAAATAATTGCACGTAAAACAGAAAATGCTGGGTATTCTATTGGAAACATCACAATCGGCTCAGAAATGCTAAAATCAACAGACGGGCGAGACAGGAATGTTTCTACTATAGAAATCGAAGTAAAAAGAAACAATACTTAGATAACTTGACTTGGAGGATTTTTCTCCTTTTTGTTATTTTATATTTTTGATACGTAATTCCTTTCCATTTTCTTGAATTTTGTAAGGTCTACAATCTCATTAAACTGATCAAAATTGACAACATTTTTCTTTAATCTAGATGTGGTTCCTGATCTTCTAAGTTCATGTAATATTTTCATAGATGCAAAAGCATTTGCAAAAAGAACTGAGAGCGGATATAGAATAAGCTTAAACCCCATCTTGTGTAATACTTCAGAAGAAATTAGAGGTGTTGCACCTCCTTCTATCATGTTTGCAACTAGAGGAGCTTTAATTGATCTTCCAATTTTTTTCATCTCCTCAATAGATTTTGGGGCTTCTATGAAAATTGCATCAGCTCCAATTTTTTTATACTGAAGTCCACGTTCAATTGCAGCATCCAATCCTTCTGGTGCTCTTGCATCAGTTCTTGCTACTATGATGAAGTCTTTACTTTTTCTTGCATCTAACGCAGCCTGTAATTTCTGAGAATATTCTTCCTTTGGAATGACTTCTTTTCCTGACATATGCCCACATCTTTTTGGCCATTTTTGATCCTCAAGAAAAATCCCTGCTGCTCCTACTGCTTCTAACTCAGTTACTAGCTTCCATACACTAAGCGGATTTCCGTAACCAGTATCTGCATCCACAATTACAGGAACAGATACTGCCCTACAAATCCTACGTGCATTCTCTGTTGTTTCTGTTGCTCCAATAAACCCATAATCCGGTAGTCCAAGTAAAGTTGCAGATGTTCCATAACCTGTTTGGAACATGGCTTCAAAACCAGCCTTTTGAGCAATTTTTGCTCCTATTGCATCATAGACGCCTGGAACCACAAGAGGTTTTGAATTATCAAAAAGTAATTTTCGAAGATTTGGCAATCGTTGATATTGATATTTACAATTATTTATGGCTTAACTGACTTTGATTTCCTTACCGCGTCTTTTTTCAGCTGTTTCTATTTTTTGAAGTTCAGATTCCAGAAACTTCTTGTATTTTCCAGTTTCTTCTTTTGTCATATTTGATATATTGGAACTAAGCGAATTTCCTATACTTGTTACACGTTCTAAAAGATCCATGGCTACAAATTTGCCTACGTTACCTATCCTGAACATTACATCCATTTGGTTTTTTACAATTTTATTCAGGGTTTCAAGATCATCTGCAATCAATCTGCCCTTTTTGGTTATCTGATATTTCCCATCTTTTGCCTCCTCAATTAAATTCTCATCTAAAAGTCTACCAAGTAGAGGATAAATTAGACCAGGTGAAGGTTTCCATCTGCCGCCACTTTGTGTTGTTGCATTGTCTATGATCTCTTTACCAGTACTTGGATTTTTTTCTAGTACTTCGAGTATGAAATACCTAGAAAATCCTCTTGGGACTGAACTGCCAACTCGTTGCACCCATTGTGAGATCATCACTAGTGATATCACTAGCGATATATATTAATGATTCGAAATAAAGTTCTGCTGCGAAAATCAGCCTTTCACGCAGCAGAACTCGAAATAAAATTGCACAAATTCTTCACAAGACATATTTATCTAATTTGAAAAGGAAGATGTCTAAACATGGTTGATACGATTGAACATGATCTGCTAATTGTTGGTTCTGGTCTTGCAGGTCTAAGAGCTGCAATTCAAGCTGCAAAAACTAGCTCAAATATCAAGATTGCAGTAATTTCAAAATTACAAGTAATGCGTTCACATTCTGTTTCTGCAGAAGGTGGAACAGCTGCTGTACTTTTTCCAGAGGAAGGAGATAGCATAGAATCACATGTCTATGATACTGTAAAAGGAAGTGATTTTCTTGGAGACCAAGACGTAATTGAAAAATTAGTAGATGAAATGCCTTCTGAAATATATCAACTAGAACATTGGGGAATGCCTTGGTCAAGAAGAGAAGATGGAAAAATTGGTCAAAGAAATTTTGGTGGTTATAGTTATCCACGTGCAACATTTGCTCAAGATAAAGTGGGATTTTATGAAATGCAAACTCTGTATGACACATGTCAGAAATTTGACAATATTGAATTTTACAATGAATGGTTTACTACCTCAGTAATACATGATGGACAAAAGTTTTGTGGCATTACGGCCATTGAGCTTTCTTCTGGAACATTTTATACAATAAAAGGTAAAGCGCTGATTATAGCAACAGGTGGAGCCGGGAGACTTTACAGCTATTCTACATACTCTCTCTCTTCAACCCCTGATGGTCTTGATATGGCATATCGAGCTGGCATGGCATTAAAAGACATGGAATTTGTTCAATTCCACCCTACAGGAATATTACCATCAGGAATTCTCATTACTGAAGGTGCACGCGGCGAAGGAGGATATCTTTTAAATAAAGATGGAGATAGATTTATGAAAAAATATGCACCTAGCAAATTAGAGCTTGCATCACGAGATGTAGTGTCTCGTGCTATGATGACAGAAATAAATGAAGGTCGTGGTTTTAAGCACGAAACAGGTGTAGATTGCCTAAAGCTGGACCTGCGACATCTTGGTAATGAGCTAATAATAAAAAAATTACCAGCAATTAGAGAAATTTCACTAAAGTTTTCAGGTATAGATCCAGCTAAGGAGCCTATTGATGTAAGACCTGTATCTCATTATATGATGGGTGGTATTCATACCGACATAGATGGTGCAACAGAAATTCAAGGAATCTGGGCTGCTGGTGAAGCTGCATGTAATAGTGTACATGGTGCAAATAGATTAGGCGCAAATTCCACAGCTGAGTGTCTTGTATGGGGAAAAATAACTGGTGATCTTGCAGCAAAATATGTTTTAGAAGCTAAATCTCCACAATTTCCATTACATCTTGTATCTGCAGAAGAAAAAAGAATCTATGATGGAATATTTCGTGGTAGTGGTAGTGTGAATCCTTACGAAATAAGACAAGATCTAACTGACATGATGAATGAAAAAGCATATGTCTTTAGAAATGAAAACGATTTGGTAGATGGTTTGAAAAAACTGCGTGAACTAAAACAAAAAACATGGAAACATGTAGACGATAAGGCTAAAGAATATAATACAAACTTTTCAAACGTTATGGAATTAGATTCTATGTTTCGTGTTGCCGAAGTTATTCTTGTTGGGGCAATAACAAGAAAAGAATCAAGAGGTGCACATGCAAGAACTGATTATCCTGATAGAGATGACAAGAACTTTTTACATCATACACTAGTATACTATGATACAAAAGAACCTATTATCAAAAAACATCCTGTCACTATTACTAAATACAAGCCAGTGGAGAGAAAATACTGATGGCAGAAAGAATGTCAAATAGAGAAGGTTTGAGAGGAATGGCAAATCCATCTCGTTATGGATTAGAGCGAGTTGCTTATTGGTTACAGCGATTAAGTGGATTAGGATTACTTGCATATTTGATAGGGCATATTTATGAAACAAGCTCCATAGTCAACGGTAAAGTGGCATGGGATAAAATGTTGGAATTAACTCAGACTACGCAAGGACATCTTATACTTACTTTGGTAATTGGAATGTGTGTATTTCATACTGCAAATGGAATCAGGGTTATGTTAGGACATGGTGGAGTTGGAGTTGGAAAACCCGGTCAACCTGAATACCCATATGATAAATCACAAAGGTCTGCTACAGGTAGCCTGAATTACAAACAAAGACTTTGTATCTGGGTTTCAATTGCACTTGCAGCTCTTGCAATGATGTACGGCATGGCAGTTTTATTTGGTGATTAAAATGCGTGAAAGCATAATAATGAAAATACATTATGGTACTGCTCTTGGAGCAGTAGCGCTAGTAGCAATACATATTCTATTTCGAATGACACAGAATTTTTCAGAATCTCTACAATACCAAAATGTAATTGCAAATTATCATTTACTTCCTTATGCTTTAATGCTTGAAGTAGTATTGATTTTGCTTTCAGTTCATGGATTTAATGGATTGCGTGTTATACTTTTAGAACTAAAACAAGGTATCATGTATGAAAAAATGATTAACTATGGTTCTATTGGTGCAATGGCAGCACTTATTGCATATGGTTCAAGAACTATATTGATGGCAGGAATGGGAATGTCATAAAATGGCCGTTGAAACAATTTCAAAGACACCCGAAGTTTCTGTACCTGTTTCATCTGACTTTATAATCCTCAGAATATCGAGATTTAATTCAGAGACTGATTCGTCCCCAACATTTGCAGAGTTTAAGGTTCCTGTTCAAAAATGGACTACAGTTTTAGAAGCAATTCTATTTGTAAAACAAAATTTAGATCATTCTGTTGCAGTAAGATATTCTTGTAGACAAGCTTCATGTGGTTCTTGTGGGATGCAGATTAACGGCAAGCCTTCACTTGCATGTTATACAAAAATCTCTGAATTGAACTCAAATATAGTGACTGTTGAGCCAATGCATAATTTTCCAATAATTCGAGATTTAGCAGTTGATTTTAAGCAGATGTTTGCAACTCATAAAAAAATGAAACCATACATAATAAGGAAAGATTCAGAAATAACTTCGGGAACCAAAGAATTTTTGCAAACTCCTGAAGATGTAGAAAAATACCTACAATTTTCTTATTGTATAAAATGCGGATTGTGTAATTCATCATGTCCAACTATGGCTACAGATACTTCTTTTATCGGACCACAAGGTCTTGCACAGGCTTATCGATATGTGGTAGATAACCGTGATGATGGTAAAAAAGAACGACTCAAAATAATAGACCAGTCACACGGGATTTGGAGATGTCACTTTGCAGGTTCTTGTAGTCATGTTTGTCCAAAAGGTGTTGATCCAGCTATGGCAATACAACTTTTGAGAGGCTATCTCCTAGGATTTAGAAAGTAAAATCTTAAGGCTTTTTCGGATTTGGACTAGCGTTTACCTGATTGTTTATTGCCTCTGCCATGAAATGATTAGAGACATTTAACTTTACATCGTCAACTCCATCAATTTTTAGCAAATAATCATGTATGTCCTGTGCTATTTTAAAACCAAAAATAGCTGGACAAAAAGGACTGGTAAGATGTATGTCTACTTTAACTGTAGAATCTGCAATGTCTATGTTGTCTATAAGCTCAAGTTCCATTATGGATACATTGATCTCAGGATCCACAATTTTTGTTAGCTCATCAAAAATCATTCTTCTTAATCCTTGAGTTTCTTGTGCCACAACAAAAAACCGTCTATGCTATATATAACCATTCTAATTCCTAAATTGATGTATAGAGCAAGTAGACTCAACGATAAGCTAGATGAAACAACTTTAGATTTTCTCTCATCAATTTCTGAAGATAAAGAAATTGCAATTTATGATATCTTAGGTAGCCAAGCTCACGTCTTAATGCTTTTTGAAAATAAAATTATTACAAAAAATGAGACTTCAAAAATTTTATCAGCACTTGAAAAATTAAAAAAAGAAAATTTTTCAATAAAATCAGAATCCGAGGATATTCACGAGCTAATAGAATACCTAGTAATAAAAAAAGCTGGAATAAATGCAGGTGGGAAAATGCATACTGCACGTTCTAGAAATGATCAGATCTCACTTGACATTCGTATGAAAATTCGTGATGACATTAATGTTTTATGTTCTTGTCTTCTAGGTGTGATAGAGACTTTTATCTCATTGGCAGAAAAAAATCAAAATACTGTAATGCCTCTTTATACGCATCTACAGCAGGCTCAGATTGGTTCATTTTCGCATGTTTTACTTGCATATACTGATTCCTTGTTTAGAGATCTGGACAGATTTTATGTTACTTATGGTAGAGTAAATGAATCACCATTGGGGGCTGGACCAATTGGTGGAACAAGCTTACACATTGACAGACAAAGTACTTCCAAAATGCTTGGGTTCAAAGGCTTAATAGAAAATTCTATTGATGCAACTGGATCTCGTGATTTTGTTGCAGAGTATGTTGGACAAATATCAATTCTTATGACAAACTTGAGCCGAATGGCAGAAGATCTAATTATTTGGTCTACCTCAGAATTTTCATTTATTGAACTTTCAGACAAATTTGCATCTACATCGAGTGTGATGCCGCAAAAAAAGAATCCCGATATACTGGAACTCATTCGAGGAAAGACAGCTCAGGTAATTGGATATCAAATGGGAATACTTTCAAACTTGAAAGGTCTTCCATCCGGATATAACCGAGATTTACAACAAATCAAAGTCTCAATATGGCCTGCTTCCAACATTGCAATATCCTCACTTTTAGTGATTAATGCAGTATTCAAAACAATGAAAATAAACGATCAGAAAATGAAAAAGGCTATAGATTCTGGTTATTCTACTGCACTTGATATAGCAGAACATCTTGTAAAAAGAGGAATCCCATTTAGGACTGCTCATAAGATAGTTGGGCAATTGGTACAGACAGCTTCAAACTCAAAAAAATCACTTTTAGCACTTTCTGTTCAAGAAATAAAGAACTCCGTAAAGGAAGATGTAATCAAAATCAACGATCTATACAAAATAATTCATTCTAGTACTATCGCTTCTTCTCTTACTCTGAGAATCTCTCAAGGCTCATCAGGTAGATCAGAACAAAAACGCATGATTTCAGATAGGAAAAAGAAAATTCAGGCGTATCGTATAGGAATCAGCAAAAGAACAAATGAGATTAATCTCACATTTGAAAATCTTACTAAGAAGATAAAAACCATAATAAAATAAGGGAAAATCAGAACTAAACCATGATTTTTCTAAATTTATGAACAGAAAAACATGATTTTAATGTAGTAATCTTGACTTTTCTATTGATTTTGATTCACATGGCTGCAGATAAAAAGTTCTCGTAATGAGATAAACAGTATGTATCAATTCGTACAACCACAATCCGACAAACCTAACTACACTGCAGGCCAAACCTGGGGGGCGTTAAAAAAAGCATGGAGAGGTTACAAAATTGCCAAAGTGCAATCAGATGCCTCAAAAATGACCGAGTACGCTAAAAAAATAAGAACCCTTCAGCATGATTTGGGAGTAAAACAAGCAGAATTTCCAGAATTAAACCTGAGTTAGTTAGACCTCCTTTTATTTTTGGATTGATAGAGTAACTCATGTTATTTGAAAAAAAATCCAAACAAATGACTTGAAGCATTTTTCAAACGTTCTACTTGATAATTATAAAAAAGCGGGTTCGCGGGGATTCGGACCCCGGACAGCCGGATTAAAAGTCCGGTACTCTACCTGGCTGAGCTACGAACCCATAGCGAAGGTTGACAGATGTGTATAATTTAGTCTTTTACAAAATTTTTTGATTAAAGGAAACCTTTAAACTCGGATTTTCGTCCAAAATATTCCGACGCCCTTGTAGTATAGAGGGGTATGGAGAAATCCATTCCTCGTAAAACCCGGTCTAGAATGGGGCCCTGTCACGGCCTCGACGCGTGTTCAAATCCCGCCAAGGGCGCCATAACTTTTAATTTTAAAAATTATTCAATCTTGAGATAATATCTGAATCAATAACTGATTATTCGCTGATTTTTAGTTTTTTTACAATATCATCCAAAAATTCTTTATTTGCAGCAGCAATGAATGATATTCTACTTTCATAACTCAGATCTGAATCCAAAAATTTTCCGGATTCATCTATGATATGTCCTCCTGCTTCTAATGCAATTAAATATCCTGCAGCAACATCAGTGATTCTTAATTTGTCCCTTAAATCTACAAAAACATCTACTAATCCACGTGCAAATATTGCAAGTTCAAGTGCAACAGCACCAAAATGTCGTATATGATTTGATGCTGAAATTATTGGAGCTAGTCTTTGAAGCGAATCCTGAGAAATTCCTGACATGTCAAGACCAACTACAAAATAGAGATTATTTTTTTCATTAGTATGAATTCTTTTCTCATTCAAAAATGCGCCTTTGCCTTTTGTTGCATGATACATTTCTCCATTAGATAGATCCATTACAACACTATCTGTTATGGAACTAAGCTTATTGTCAGTTGCAAACGCAAGGGAACAGCAAAAAAATGGAATTCCTCTTACAGCATTTGTTGAACCGTCTATTGCATCCATGATGATAAACCCTTTTGGATTTTTAGAAAGTTCAACACGGCCACATTCTTCACCAAGAACCGTGCAATCAAATTTAATTTCTTTAAGATAATCTAAAACTGTTTTTTCTGCTACTATATCTATTTTCCTTGATATATCTCCACCAGCACCTCTTCCAAAATCTCCACCAGACTCTTCGGTTCCTGCTAGGTGTTTTACATTGTTATAAACTCTTAACGATGCTTCCTGTAAAACTTCTATTACTCTCACAAATTTTCTATTTTTTGTCCTAATTTATTTCAAATAAATCACAAAGGAGCTCAATGCATAAATAGCAAAGTAAGATTTGCCATTATGTGAGTAGTAAAGATAATTCAATTTTTAGTAAAGAAGCACTTTTGAGCACAAAACCTGGAAAGGAAATAGTAAAACAGGCTCTATTCAAAAGTAAAGGCTACAAACAATTTGACAAGTACAAAAAAGAAGCAGAAGAAGAATTTCCAAATTTTGTCAAAAGATTCACTAATGATCTATTAAAAGAAATTAAGTCAGATTCTTCTCCTTTTGAAACACAACAAAAGTTTTCAGAAGAAATTGGCTCTTCTGATATTATACTTGACAAATCACAGATAGATAGTGTCAAATCAAGACTTGAAAACTATGAAACGTTACAAGACAGGGTTTCAAGAATTCTTAATTCTAATTTTGTTAAAATGACATTTCCTGTCTTTAGTGCTCTTTATGATGCATCTTCTGAATATTTTAAAGATAAACAAGATGCACAATTACGGACAGATATCATTGATGGGCATATTATTGCCATAGATTTGAGTGAACCCATGGACAGAATAATGGATAAGGATGAAGATTTGGAATATCTGGATGACTATAAACTGATGAATCCATATCTGCTAAGACTTGCAAGAAATAAAATTGCAAAAGGAGGTGCTGTAGTTCTTGAAGAATTTGAACATGGTTTTAAGGATGCGCGAATTGGTCAATATCTTGATTTCAAACTAAAAACAAAACCAACCAAAATATCTGAAGAAGAAATGATACAATGCTACAAAAAATATCGCGCAGTTATGGGAACTGCAGGAAGAAATATGGCACTGGCACGATTTCCACTTGGTGAAGTATTTCATCTTGGAATGGCAAAGGCAGCAGAATCAGTAGGATGCGGAAATGAGATAGAAGACTCAATAAAAAACAAATTTGTCAAAATTCCTTCATGGCCCCTTTACTATGGTCTACTTGTGAGAGATGTAAAGAAAGGATTTGATATGACCATGAAAAAAAGTGATCTTTATCTAAGTGAAGCTAGGATGGCATTAGAATTATTGCCTGATGACTTTTCGCATAGGAATTTTCTTGAGTTTTTATTTTTAACTGTAGAGCATTACAACATTTTCTGGTTTAACCAATTAGAAAAGGAAAATCTCTGGCAAACATTCTCTGAAAACTTGCCCAAGTGATCAAAATGATGTGGTCAGAAAAATATAGGCCAAAAAATTTGCTTGATATGATTGGTAATGAAGAAGCAAAAGAAGCGATAATAAATTGGCTTGGTAAATGGATGAAAGGAAGTAAACCCATTCTACTTGTAGGTCCTCCAGGAATTGGAAAAACAACGCTTGCAACAATCTGTGCAAAGCAATTTGGATATGATCTCATAGGGCTAAATGCCAGTGACATACGCAATAAACAAAGAATTCAAGAAATACTAGGACCTATACTTGGTAATGCTAGTGTCCTTGGCAAACCGATGATTTTTGTAGACGAAGTAGATGGCATACATGGACGATCTGACTATGGAGGAGTTGAAACACTAATTGACATTCTAAAAGAGCCAACAGTGCCAATAATTTTAGCCGCAAATGGTGATAAATCTGATAAAATGAAAAGTATCAAGAAAGTCACAAAACTAATACAAATGAAACCCATTCCGCCAAGACTTTTACAATTTTATCTTGAATCAATTCTCAAAAAAGAAGGAGTAACCATCAGTTTGGGTACAATTGTAAAACTTGTCATACAATCACGCGGTGATATTAGATCAATACTAAATTCTGCACAGGCACATGTCATGGGATTTGAACCGCAGATTGACAAATCCTTTGTGATACTAGATATCGAAGAGACAGTAAATGCGTTCTTTAAAGCTAAATCTGCTGATGAAGCGCGAGCTATCTTATTTTCTCTTAGAATTGATCCAAGAGAGAAAATAGACGCATTTTATTCAAGTGTCATAACAAGTTCACTTGACAAAGAAGATATGCAAAAAATGTTAGAAATCATCTCAGAGGCTGACATGTTATATGGTAAAATAATGAAAACTCAAGAATGGAGGCTTTTGAGATATCTTGATTCTATACTGGTTGGATTGTATAAAGAAGGAACATCAGTACGATATTCACAATTTAATTTATCATGGCCAATTATTAACAGATTAAGATGGGATGGTAGAGCGATAAAATCACTAGCTTCCATTTTATCAAAAAAAATGCATGTTTCACGAAGTGATTTTGCTACTTTTTATTTCCCATATGTTTTGTTTTGTATGAAGAATAAAACACTGGATTTGGAACTTGATGAATCTGGTAATGAAATTTTGCAAAAGGAGATTGCTATGTTAAAATGAGCTGGAGAACAATGTCGATGAAGTTTCCAGGTACTTGTATAGTTTGTAAAAAGAAAATTGAAATAAATGAAATAGGATTGTGGGCAAAGGGCATTGGAGTAAAACATCAAGCATGTGCAGACTTGGTAGAACTACGATGTGCGGTATGTGGTGGACCTGCTGGATGCCCAAAGTGTGAGTTTGCAGATGACTGTGATCTTACAAAGGTTTCACAACTATGTATATGTAAAAAATGCAATGATGACAAGGATGCCTTTATTTCATATCAAAAGGCCATTGCCAAGAAATTTCCAATACTAAATCTTAAAATTTAACTAAAAACAGGGAAAACTGATGTCTGATAACACTACCAAAATTACACCCTTAGATCCAGAATATCATGGGGAATCTAACTATGAGGTTGGATTGGAAGATCTTCTAGCACAAACAAAAGAAAAACTGATGAAAATGCAGTCTGATCCAACAGTAACTAAGGAGCAATTAAGGCTAGTTGAAGAGGATTTACAGACTTTGGAAACATTGTGGGAAAACTATCACATAGGAATGAATGTGTTTAGAAATGCCAAAGGCGGCCACGATGGATTAAGAGAAGTAAAAACTGATTAAATTAATATAGGTTGAGACTTGTTTCTAATTCGCAATCATGCACTCTGATAAGATAAAAAATTTTTTACATAAAAAAAGAGAAGCAAATCAAAGTGGCGGGCAGGATAAAATTTTATCACAACATGAAAAAGGCAAACTTACTGCTCGTGAAAGAATAGATCTTTTACTAGATGAAGGAAGTTTTACAGAAATTGATGGACTTACAACTCATCATTATCATGAGTTTGACATGCAAGACAAAAAATTCTTTGGAGACGGAGTAATTACAGGATACGGAAACATCAACGGACGACAAGTGTTTCTTTTTGCGTATGATTTTACTGTATTGGGAGGAACTCTAAGTGAAATGGGGGCTAAAAAAATAACCAAGGCGATGGATCATGCGGTAAGAGTTGGATGTCCAGTCATAGGAATTATTGACTCTGGTGGAGCTAGAATTCAAGAAGGCATTCTTAGTCTTGACGGATTTTCAGATATTTTTTATCATAACCAACTTGCGTCTGGTGTCATACCGCAAATTACTGCAAGCATTGGTCCTTCTGCAGGTGGTGCTGTATATTCTCCAGCAATGACAGACTTTGTAATAATGGTTGACAAGTTGGCAACTATGTTTGTCACTGGACCTGAAGTAGTAAAAACAGTTCTTGGTGAAGAAGTATCATTTGATGAACTTGGTGGTGCAATGTCTCATGCTAAAAATAGTGGTGTTGCTCATTTTGTAGCAAAAAATGAATATCAATGCATGGATTATGTGAAGACTCTTCTATCATATATCCCACAAAACAATACTGAAGGGCCCCCTATTGTATTAACAAATGATGATCCAAATAGACTTGATAGTAATCTAATAAACATAATTCCAGAAAATCCATTACAGCCTTACGACATGAAAGAGATAATTTATTCAATTGTGGATAACCACATGTTTTTCGAAATTCATGAATTGTTTGCACAAAATATTGTTGTTGGATTTGGACGATTGAATGGTAGAACTGTAGGTATAGTAGCAAATCAACCAATGTCACTTGCTGGTGCTTTAGATATTGATTCATCTAACAAAGCGGCAAGATTTGTTAGATTCTGTGATTGTTTTAACATACCAGTAATTACTCTGGTGGATACACCAGGATACATGCCAGGAACTAATCAAGAACATAATGGTATCATCAGACATGGAAGTAAGCTTTTGTATGCATACTGTGAAGCGACCGTTCCAAAAATAACCATAATAATTGGTAAGGCTTATGGAGGTGCTTACATTGCTATGGGCAGCAAAAATCTAGGAACTGATATGAATTATGCTTGGCCAACTGCTCAGATTGCTGTACTTGGATCTGAGGCCGCGGTAAAAATAATGAACAGAAAAGAGATTGCAAATGCAAAAGATCCTGAAGCTCTGAAAAAACAACTTGTAGATAATTTTACTGAAAAATTTGCTAATCCCTATGTTGCAGCATCATATGGTACCATTGATTCCGTGTTAGATCCTGCTGAGACAAGACCTGTTTTAATCAGAGCATTAGAAGCACTTGCTAACAAGAGAGAAAAAAGGATACCACGTAAACACGGAAACATTAATCTCTAATTGGATATGATTGAAAAAATTCTGATAGCAAATAGAGGAGAGATCGCCATAAGAGTTATCAAGACATGTCAAGCTCTGGGAATAAAATCTGTCGCAGTTTATTCTGATGAGGACATTAACTCAAGACATGTCAAAATGTCATCTGAGGCTTATCATATTGGAGAAGCTTCTCCATCACGAAGCTATCTTAACATGGAAAAAATTGTCGAAGTTGCACTAAAGTCTGGCGCAGATGCAATTCACCCAGGTTATGGATTTCTTTCAGAGAATGCCGACTTTGCAGATCTCTGTGAAAAAAAGAATCTAAACTTTATCGGACCGTCGGGAAAATCGATGCGACTCTGTGGTGATAAAATGTTATGTAAAGATGCAATGGCAAAAGCAAAAGTACCAACCGTACCAGGAAGTCCTGGAATAGTTGAAGAAGTAGAAAACGCTCTTGATATTGCTCATAAAATTGGTTATCCTGTATTGTTAAAGTCAGTATTTGGAGGCGGTGGTAGAGGAATACGATTAGTACACGATGAAAAAGAACTCAAACAAGCCTTTGAGCTTGCATCTGGAGAATCAAAAGCAGCATTTGGAAAATCTGCACTCTTTGTAGAAAAATTCTTGCCAAAGATTAGGCACATCGAGTTTCAATTAGCTCGAGATAGTCATGGAAATACAGTGCATATCTTTGAGAGAGAATGTTCCATTCAACGACGACATCAAAAACTCATCGAAATGTCACCGTCTCCGGTAGTTGATCAAAAAACACGTGACGAAATAGGACAGCTTGCCGTAAAAGCAGCGATAGCAGTAGATTATAAAAATGCAGGAACTGCAGAATTCTTACGACTTGACGATGGAACGTTTTACTTTATCGAAATAAATGCAAGACTTCAAGTTGAACATCCAGTAACAGAGCTTGTTTCAGGTCTAGATCTTGTAAAACTACAAATTGATATAGCAAATGGAAAAGAGATTCCATTCAAACAAAAAGACTTGAAAGTAAATGGTTGCGCAATAGAATGTAGAATAAATGCAGAAGATACATTTCTTGATTTTGCACCGTCAACAGGATTAATTTCAAATGTAAATATTCCATCTGGCCCTGGTGTAAGAGTGGATACCTATCTTTTCTCAGGATGCACCGTTTCACCATACTATGATTCTCTGATGGGAAAGCTCATCACTTGGGGTGAATCTTTTGAGGAATCCAGAGAAAGAATGCGAATTGCACTATCAGACTTTTACATTGAAGGTGTTGAAACTGCAATTCCTCTCTATAAAACAATACTTGACACTAAAGAATTCATCAAAGGAGATCTATCAACAGATTTTCTTGACAGATTCAAAATTTTGGATAGACTACGTGATGATATGTCAAAGGAAATTTTAGAAAAAACTGATGCCGCTCTTGCTGCTGGAATTATTCACTCAGAATTCCTAAAAAACAAAATTAAAACACAAAAAGATCATGGAATTGGTTGGAAATCACAACTGGGTATGACATAAAAATGGAATTTAAAATTGAAAATCAAGAAAAAAAACTTGACGCAGAGATTCTTAAAATTTCTAACAATTCTGAATATCTGTTAAAAATACAAGGCAAAGAACGAAATCTTAAGATTCTTAACATGACGGCTGAGGGAATCGAGTTTATGTTGGATAATACATATCATTTTGCAAAATATCTTGAGAATACAACTGCAAAGATGACACTAGTTGTGGATGGTGTAAAGATAACATTTGATAAGCATTCAGAGTTGGATAAAATCGTCTACAAAAACTCTGGTGTAGAGTCAGGTGTGGACTCTCAAATATCTCTCAAGAGTCAGATTCCAGGAAGAGTTGTATCAATTAATGTAGCAGTGGGAGATAATGTAAAAAAAGGAGATGTGATATGCGTTTTAGAATCAATGAAAATGCAGGTATCTATCAAATCACACAAAGATGGTATTATTAAGACAATGAAGATTAAACAAGGAAATTCTGTTGCAAAGAACGACGTTCTTGTTGAGATTGAATAGAAAATATTCTAGTTTAAATTTAGTACAAATTTAAAATAAAGAAATTAATTTCCTTTTTTGAGGAAATCCATTATCTCTTGATAGTTTGGTTCAATCAGAGGATTGTCAGAAACCCATTTGTATACCACATTACCTTTTTCATCAACAATAAAGACTGAACGTTTTGCTGCATCATATCCCTTTACATGTAAGAGATCTGGCATCAGTACATCATAATCACGTATTGTTTGGCTCTTGTAGTCTCCAAGAATTGGAAAGTTAAGGTGATGTATCTCTGCAAAAGCTTTGTTTGCAAATGGTCCATCATTACTAATACCAATTACTTGAGCACCTAGTTTTGATATTTGATCCCACGAATCCCTGAAAGTACACATTTCTTTTGTACAAACTGGTGAGCTTGCTGCAACAAAAAATGATAGTACTACTTTTTTGCCCTTGAACTCATCAAGACTTCGCATTTTCAAATCTGTATCTACCAAGATAAAACTTGGAGCTTTGTCTCCTATGCTAATAGTCATAATGACAGATTTATCACTGTCATATATCAATCATTAAGATTTTTAATATTTCTACATACGTATCAATAAATACCGGTATTATGGAGTACTCTCATGACAAGTATGAAATGTGTATCCTGCGGAATTGGATTCTTTTCTGCAACTGGATCTGATAAATGTTCAAGATGTACAGAAAAAGATTCACACACAATGGCAGAAGACCACCATGACTCGTGTGGTTGTGGACATAGTCACTAGCCAATTTTTATAATTCAACACTAGAAGTTTCGATTATATGGATATTTGAAGAATTTTTATAAATTCGATAAAAAATAATTCTATCTTAAAATAGCGATCACAAAAGGTGGATAGCTTTTTATATTCTCCGGATGGCTTGTTAGCTGCTTTGGTAGGAGAGGTAGCCGGTAGCTTTAGCCCAATTTTACTGATGTTTGGATTTGCAATAGTAGCGACAGGACCGGCTCTTATTTTATCTAGAATGATTGCACCAAGGCGAACAAGTAACCCCGTCAAATTTCTGCCAATGGAATCTGGCCAAGTTCCATCAGGAGAAGGTAGAACTCACTTTATGATGCAATATTATGCATATGTGTTGATGTTTGTGGTTTTTGACGTCATGTCAATTTTTCTGTATGCCTGGGGAAGTACAATAATTAATCTTCCAAAAGCAGCCACGCTTCCAATTATAGGATTCTTGGCAATAATGTTTGCATCATTTGCATATGCATTATATCAATCAGGGAGGAAAAATATTTGGTAACTTTTAAATCAAATACACGATACGTCCGAGGTAGGGAAGAAAATTGCTAAAAGAACTACTTACACCAGAAACAACAGCACATGCCACAAATGTACTAGTTGGAAAATTAGGAGACGTTCTTGTGAGAGCAATAGGCAAACCACTTGATTATGCCATTAATTGGGGAAGACTTTGGTCGCTTTGGCCAGTTCACTTAGAGACAGCCTGTTGTAGTGTAGAGTTTGGAGCTGCATCTAGTCCAAGATATGATGTCGAAAGATTTGGAATCATTGAGGCTTTTGGTTCTCTTAGACAATGCGACTTGATTGTAGTAATGGGAACAATTACACGAAAAATGGCTCCACGATTAAGAATGGTATATGATCAGATGGCAGATCCAAAATATGTAATTGCAATGGGTGCATGTGCAATTACTGGAGGACTTTATTTTGATTCATACAATGTATTACCAGGAATTGATGGAGTTCTTCCGGTAGATGTCTATGTTCCAGGTTGTCCACCTAGACCTGAAACTCTAATACAAGGATGTATGCTACTTCAAGAAAAAATTAAACGTATGAAGGCGGCATAATAATGGGCTCTAAAAAAAAAGTGGATAAAGAATCCAGTGAAACTAACATTGACGCAACAGAATTAGAAAATGATCAAAATAATGAATCAGATGATGACTCTACGAAACTGACAAAAGAAGAAGCCAAGAAGTATTATGAAGAAAAAGGTATTGATTTATCGCATGATGTTCCAATTCGTGCCCAACCTATACCACCATTTGAAAAATCTATGGCTGATAAGATCGTCTCCAAATTTGGACAAAAGGTGGTTGTTGATTATGTAAGACCAAATAGAATAAGAGTGAGTACAAAAAGAGAAGATATTCTAGATATTGCCTATTTTATTCGTGATGAGCTAAAATTTGATCATGCTGAATCTGTAGGAGGTGTTGACTATCCAGACTCAAAAGAAATTGAGGTTGTTTATCATTTAGGATCATATACCGATGAACAACTTGGAAATAAAATATTGTCTTTAGCAACTAGAGTTCCTAGGGAAGATATTCCAAATCCAGGAAATGATAGTACCAGAACGCCATCTTTACGAGATGTATTTTATAGCGTAGAATTTCATGAAAGAGAATGCTTTGAGATGTTTGGTGTATTTTTTGAAGGTCATCCAGATAATAGAAGATTACTTTTGCCAGAGGACTGGGCAGATATTCCACCATTTAGAAAAGACTTCAAGATAAAGGGGAGATAAAAATGACAACACAATTACCGCCAGGTATTCAACTAGAAACAGTAGACGACAGAATAATGACTCTAAATGTTGGACCACAACATCCAGGGTCTGGTCATATGAGACTTATCGTAAAAGTTGATGGGGATTACATTGTTTCCTGCGATCCAGATCCTGGATATGTACATCGCGGAGAAGAAAAAATGGCGGAATATAGAAACTACATACAAAATATTCCACATCTTGAAAGACCAGTAATTCATGATTCTTGTAATATTTTATATCCATATTGTCTTGCAGTAGAAGATCTTTTGGGAATTGAAGTTCCAGAGAGAGCAAAATATATCAGAGTAATCGCTTCGGAACTTAACCGTTGCATCTATACATTATACTGGCTTGCTATTTACGGAATTTTCTTAGGCCATTCAACAATGTTTATGTGGCCAGCAGGAGACCGTGAACTGTTTATAGATCTGTTAGAAGCTATGTCTGGCGCAAGAGTAACACATGCATATTTTGTCCCAGGTGGTGTAAGAAATGATTTACCAGCTAACTTTGAAGAAAGATGTCTTAGACAAGTAAATTATTTTGAAAAACGAATAAAGGAATATGAAGCCATTTTCTACCAAAACCCGGTTTTAAAACAAAGAACAGAGGGAACTGGTATCTTATCAAGAATGGATGCAATACGACTTGGAACAACAGGCTCTGTACTCCGTGCTTCTGGTGTAGATTTTGACTTACGAAAAAAAGAACCATATGATGTTTATGAGAATCTTGATTTTGAAACTCAAGTTATGAAAGAAGGGGATTCTTACGCAAGATCACGTATTCCATATCTTGAGATGTTTGAAAGTTGTAGAATAATAAAGGACGCATTAAGAAAAATGCCAAAATCGGGCTCTGTGAGAACCAAGCTAAAACCAAATCCAAAGGGTGGAAATGATGAATCTTATCGAAGAGTGGAATCTGGAAGGGGATCCTTAGGATTCCATGTTATATCTAACAATAGACCAGAACCATATAGAGTAAAGATAAGTGTTGGTTCATTTAGAAATTTGATCTGTATTCCATACTTATTAAAAGGTGAGAAGCTTGGAAACATGCCATCTGTTTATTGGAGTTTGAATTACTGGCCTGTGGAGGCTGATAGATAAATGTCAACAATTGCACCAGAGTTTAGATTAAGTAGATTCATTGCTTCTCTAACTGATATTATATTTTGGATTCTTCTAATTTTCTCGATTGTTGGATTACCACTTGTTTTCATTATACTTTTTTACATTAAACTACCAGTAATCAACGGTCAACTTCTTACACCGTATCTTGCACTGACTTGGATGGCTAATCCTGCAAATACGGTCCCTATTATAAAATCATTAATTCATACAGAATTTTTCAGAATTATTGCTTTTCCTGGATTTGGATTTGCAGCTCTTCTTGCAGCAGCAACAATTTTCGTTGAAAGGAAATTTCTTGCAAAAATACAGCTTCGAGTAGGACCGCTTTATTGTGGGAAGATTGAAGGAATCTTACAACTCATGGGTGATGGATTAAAATTAATTTCAAAAGAAATAATCATTCCTGCAAAAGCAGACAAGCCTATCTTCTGGGTTGCACCATTGCTTTTTGTAGGAACCGCTGCCGCATTTGCGTCTCTAATTCCTGTTGCATCAGGTTGGGTTGTATCAAATCCCAATGTAGGATTATTGGCAGTTTTTGCGACAATTGGATTCTTTCCTATAATTACAGTGCTTTCATCATGGTCTGCAAATAGCAAGTGGCCGTTTATTGGTGGAATAAGGGCACTGCACCAAATGATTTCATTTGAAATCCCACTAATACTCTCTCTTCTGGGTATTGTCATTTTGACAGGAACTTTAAACCTGACAGAAATTGTAGAATCACAACAACATTACTGGTGGATTGTGTTTATGCCAATAGGTGCAATTGTATTTTTCACTACAATTTTAGCAGAATTAGAAAGAATCCCATTTGACTTACCAGAAGCAGAAAGTGAAATTGTTGCAGGTTGGTTAACTGAATTTTCTGGTATGATGTATGGGCTTATTCAACTAGGAACTTATCTGAAACTATATGCTTTTGCTGGTTTGTTTACAGTATTATTTTTAGGAGGATGGAATGGTCCTATGATCTGGCCACCATTCCCAGCAGATATCATAACAAATGGAATTACAATTGGTCCAGTAACTGCACATATTGCAGGTCTTCCTCTTTTTGATCAAGACATGCTTAATGGTACACTTTGGTTTGTAATCAAGACAGTTGGTGTGATACTAGTAATTTTGTTGCCAAGAGGTGTATTCCCAAGAATTAGAATAGATCTGCTATTACATACTGGATGGTACAAGCTAATTGGGCTAGCATTCATTAACATCTTTATAGCTCTCGGATTGTTATATGCAGGTGTCTTGGGACACGGAGGATTGATACAATGAGTACTGCAGGTGGAATAATACGAGCTTTGAATTCTGGTGTAAAACACCTTGCCGTGAAGCGATTTACATTACGATATCCAGAACAGAAATTGAAGTTTGTAGGCGATGGCTTCCAATTCGATCCACAGACAGGTGTAGGAATTGCTGGCCTTAGGGGACGACACATATTGTTTCATGACAAATGTACAGGTTGCCAGCTATGTTCTGTTGCATGTGAGGGGATTGCAGAAGCCATTGGTATGGTGAAAGTGAATGAGACTTGGAAACAAAACAAGAAAGCAATAATGCCACAGATCGATTATGGAAAATGTGTTTTCTGTGGATTGTGTGTAGATGCATGTCCATTTTATGCCCTCTACATGACAAATGACTACGAGCTTTCTTCATTTACCAAATCTGCTTTGATCTATACCCCGAGCCAGCTTGCTGTAAAACCAAACATATCCCAAGACGTAGAGATAAAGATTGGCAAACGGGGTGCGACACATGGTTGATTCTGTCTTTTTAGCTGTATCTGTTTTAACAATTGGTTCTGCAATTGCTGCACTTGAAATTCGTTCATTGATTTATGGTTCAATAGCTCTTATGATCACACTTTCTGGAATTGCAGGATTTTTCTTACTCTTAGATGCTCCATTTGTAGCAATGTTTCAACTTTCAGTTTATGTTGGTTCAATTGCAGTTCTCATACTATTTACTGTGATGCTTGTAAGACGTGAATTAATTTTTAACAAGATAGAAGATCACCGTAGAAGATATGCTGGCATAGGTTTGATGATAATCATAATGCTAGGAATTGGAACTATAATAATTGGATCTGGATTAAAGACAATGGAAACTAATACTCAAACCATAGATTATAGAAAAATAGGAGAAGATTTTCTTACATATTATTCGCCAGCACTAATTGTGATGGCACTTATTCTGACATCGTCAGTTATTGGTGCTCTGGCATTAGCAAGAAGGGAGGATGTTACAAATGAGCAACGGACTGATTGATTTTGTTCTAGTCTCAGTGGCGCTTTTGGCCATCGGGATATATGGCCTATCTGTAAAAAGAAATGCAATAAGGATGCTTTTTGCTATAGAGATGATTGTTAATTCCGCAAACCTAAACTTGGTTGCTTTTGCTCGATTTATTCCAAATAGTCAAGGACAAACACTCGCACTATTTTCTATAGCTATTGCTGCAGCGGAAGTAGCTGTTGGACTTGCATTAATTATTGTTGCCTATAGAATGTACAGAAATATCGATATCGCAGACTTTAGGAGTTTGAAAGGATAGTGGAACATATTTTGTTACAAGCGGTCTTTTTACCGCTGCTACTGTCACCTGTAGCGTATTATCTTGGCAAAAAATCAGGACCAAATGCAGCAGCTTGGTTTACCTTTGGTTTGTTGCTTTATTGCACAACCATAATGATAGTACCTGTATTTTCAGGAACATATGAAGAACATTATCCTTGGACTAAACTGTTTGGGGAATTTGGATTCTTACTTGACGGATTAGCATCACCTTTTGCAATTATAATCTATGTAATATCAACAGTACTTGTATTATTTTCAAAACCATACATGGTTGCAAAAATAACTTCACAATTTGAAGAAAGAATGAATAAACAAAAGCAAGTAGTAGGAGATAGAAGTTCTACTGCGATGATTGAATCATCATCACTGAAAGGATATCTCAATCATCAGATCGGAGTTTACTTTGCACTATTTCTTGTAATGGCAATGGGAATGTTAGGCACTGTACTTGCAACAAACTTGATTGAATTTTATGTTTTCTTTGAGGTTATGCTTATTCCAGCTTTCTTTATGCTTGCATTTTGGGGATACGAAGAAAAAAGAAGAGTAGCACTGCTATTCCTTTTCTGGACACATGTTGGTGCAGTTGTCTTACTTTTAGGATTTCTAGCCATTGGACTGAATGTTGGAAGTTTTAATTTTGTAGACATTAAAGAACATGGAATTCCGCCAAATATTCTCTCACTTGCGGCAGTTGCAATAATCATTGGCCTTGGTGTAAAAATGGCAGCGTTTGTTCTTCATATTTGGTTACCTCATGTTTATCGCGCGGCTCCAACTCCTCTGAACGCACTTTCTTCTGGTGCAATGCTTGGAGTGGGAGCATACGGATTTTTCAGATTATTAATTGTACTTCTACCAGGTCAATATGATCACTTTGCACTCTATCTGAATTTGTGGGGTCTTATTACAATGATTTATGCCGGTGTTATGGCATTGATGCAAGATGACCTTAGAAAATTGCTTGCTTATTCCAGCATAAGCCAGATGGGATACCTTATGTTTGGAATAGGATCCTCATCAGTGCTAGGACTTTCTGGAGCAGAGATGTTGTTTGTTTCACATAGTCTTGGAAAGGTTTTACTTTTCATGATGGTAGGAGCCATTATTTTGCAAGTTGGCACAAGAAGCATAACAAAGATGGGTGGACTTGCAGGGAAAATGCCAATTACTGCAGTTTGTGCATTTATTGGTGCACTTACTATAATGGGCATTCCTCCAACTAGCGGATTCATGGCGGAATGGACTATGTTTTATGGTGCATTACAAACTGCAATACAACAAGGTTCAACGATAAGGATGATTGCCTTTGGTTTGGGATTGGTAGCTACTGTTATTACAATGGCGTATATTTTGTGGATGATAAAAAGAGTATTTTTCGGTAAACTTCCAGAACATCTTGAAAATACAAAAGAAGCAAGCTGGTACGTTACAGCTCCTATGATGGTATTAGCAGGATTTACAATTGTAGTTGGAATATATCCTGATATTTTCTTTAATCAAATAATTCCGTTTATGAAAGGAGTAATGGGAGTTTAGGAATGGCTATTTTACCTTTTGATTTATCCTCTAGTTCTCTTAGCGTATGGGCCATTTGGATTTTACCGTTTATTGCAGCTCTAATAATACCAGCAGTTGCAAAAATTTCAAAAAGAGCTACTGGTGGAGTTGCTGTGGCATTTGCTTTAGCAAGTGCAATTTCTGCAGCTACACTTTTGCCACTTGCACTAGGAAACCATGAAATTCATAATCAAGTTTCATGGATTTCATCAATCGGATTAAAGGCAGGAATTCTGGCTGATCCTCTTGCCATTATAATGGCAAACGTAGTTGGATGGATCTCATTTTTGATTTTTGTATATAGTACGGGTTACATGAAGGGCGATAAAGACATCACAAGATTCTGGTTCTGGATGACATTCTTTGTTGGATCAATGCAGCTGATTGTTCTTTCAGATAACTTTTTGCAGCTCTTCTTTGGATGGGAAGGAGTAGGATTAGCTTCTTACGCCTTAGTAGGTTTCTGGTATAGAGATAAAAAGAAAGATCATGTTGGAATTGAAGGACGTAAGGTTCTGGGACTAGTAGACTACTATTCACCAACACATTCAGGAATAAAGGCATTCATCATGACAAAAGTTGGAGACGTAATGATGTTATCTGGAATGTTTTTGATTTTTGCATTTGCTGGTACATTTGGATTTAGAGAATTAACTCAACATACAGAATGGGCTACGGCAATGTCAGCACAACATCTTTTGATTCCAGCAGCAGTTTTGCTTTTTGGTGGCGCAGTAGGAAAATCAGCACAATTTCCACTTAATGAATGGCTACTTGAGGCCATGACTGGTCCTACCGCAGTTTCAGCTTTGATACATGCTGCAACAATGGTTAAGGCCGGAGTATTTTTAGTGGCAAGATTAGGACCATTATTCTTTGCATTAGCTGCTATTGGTATTAACATGGATCAATTCTTTGAAGTTGTTGCTTGGGTAGGTGCAATTACAGCACTACTGCTTGCAACTCAAGGAATGGTTCATCCAGAAATTAAGAAAGTTCTTGCATATTCAACAGGTTCACAGATTGGTTATATGATGATGGCACTTGGTGTGGCAGGATTGTCAAGACAATTTGTTGATGGTTATACTGCTGGGTTCTTCCATCTTATATCTCACGCAATGTTCAAGGCATCGCTTTTCATGGCTGCAGGTTCACTATTACACATTGTAGGTTCTCGATTCATGACAGATATGGGGGGATTAAGAAAATACATGAAGAAAACATATGCGTTCATGTGGGCTGCAGGACTTGCACTAATGGGTGCCCCATTTATCACTACTGGATTTTGGAGTAAAGATGCAATCTTTGCAGCTGTATATGAATCTGGAAATACATGGGCATTACCGATATTTGTAATTGCACTCGTCACTGCAGTAATTACTGCATTTTATACTACCAGAATGATTGGTATGGTCTTCTTTGGAAATAAGAGTAAACATGTAGAAAATATGGAAAAAGAAGGTCATCATATTCATGAAGCAAGTGCCTCAATGTGGATACCATATGGTATACTTGCAGTACTTACAATAGGCATAGGTATCATAGGATTATCATTTGAACATGAAATACATAGAATCTTTACAGATTATCTTAGTACTTATTTTGGAATAAAATCAGGAATTGTTGCTATAGAATCACAATCAGTTCTAGGTGGATTTTTGAACGGAGTTAACCCTATTGCACTTACTGCATCACTCGCTGCATTTGGAATTGGATTTGGATTAGGGTATATCTTCTATATAGGAAGATTTGCAGATCCTGTAAAATTTGTAAATTCTAATTTATTTTTCTATTCTATACATAAATTCTTCCTAAATAGATGGTATCTTAACTCCTTGATCTACTGGGCTTTTGTAATTGGACCGCTATATTTTGGAAGGGGTGTGTACAGATACTTTGAAAATGTTGTAATCGAAGGTTTTAACACAGGTCCACAAAAAGCAGTTGCTGTTGGTGCACGAATATTGCAAGGATCTCAAACTGGAATTTCTCAATCATATTTGTATGTATTTGGAGCTGGAATACTATTTGTAGTACTCCTTTTGTTAATTTAGGAGAAAAAAATGATCGAATTCACATCAACACCAATCATTCTAACTATACTATTGGGATCAGTAGGAGTAATACTTCCAGTTATTAGTATAATAAGAAAAGAACGAGGTTCATCACTATATGGAGGAATAGCATTTGGAGCTTTAATTGCAGCAATTTGTTTTGTTGCATATCAAATTCTTTTAAAGCACATCATGCCAGCAGCAATCTTTTCAAAAAATGTTCTTGTTGATGATACCTTTGGTTCATTTTTTGCAATTGCTATGCTTATTGTTAGCATAATGACAACAGTTAGTTCATTTAATTACATGCGGGGAAGATCTAATCCTGCAGTATACTATTCTTTGATACTTCTTGCATCCATCGGAATGGTGCTTATTGCATATTCTACTGATTTAGTAATGTTGTTTGTAGCTTGGGAGCTCATGAGTATTCCAACTTACGTTCTTGCAGGATTTAATAAAAAAGATCCATCATCAAACGAAGCTGCAATCAAATACTTTTTGTTTGGTGCTTTATCGTCAGGAATTATAATCTATGGAATATCCATTGCATATGGACTTACAGGCTCAACTAACATAGGAGTTGTAATTTCAGGATTCTCAAAACTTGGACCAGATATGATGCCATTAGCACTTTTAGCAGTAGGCATGTTCATTGCCGGATTTGGATTTAAAATTGGTCTTGTACCATTTCATATGTGGCTTCCTGATACATACGAAGGTTCTCCACCTACTATTGCTGGACTTTTAGCAGCAGGTACAAAGAAGGCAGGGTTTGCTGCGGCTTTGCGTGTAATAATAATGGGTACAATTGCCTTAAACGTTGATTGGGCTTTTGCACTCGGAATAATTGCTATTATAACAATGACTGTAGGCAACTTGGCTGCAATAATGCAAAAGAATCTCACTAGAATGCTTGCATATTCCAGTATAGCTCATGCCGGATACATACTAATTGGATTAAGTGTTGCACCTTTTTCGCAAATTGGTATTCAAGCATCGCTCTTTCACATATTAAATCATGCAGTAATGAAGGCAGCTGCCTTTATTGCAGCAGCTGGAATAATCACTACACTGGCAGTCTCACACATTGACAAGTTACGCGGTTTAGGAAAAAGAATGCCAATAACATCACTTGGATTGGTGATTTCATTACTTGCACTAGCAGGTGTTCCTCCGCTAAATGGATTCTGGAGTAAACTCATGTTGTTTGGTGCAGCTATCAATGCTGGCTCTGTCGCACCATGGGCTCCTTATCTTGCAGTTGCAGGTGTTCTAAACAGCGCACTCTCTCTTGGATACTATGGTTGGATAATAAGAAAGATGTATTTTGAAGAAGGCGAATCAGACAAGAGAGTAAAAGAACCAAAATCTATAATTGCCGTTATGATATTCTCAATTATATTTATGGTAGGAATAGGAGTCTATCCTGATCCAATAATTGAATTTGCAAAATCTGCTGTTCCAAACCTTAGTGCACTTTCTACTATACACTAAACATTGTAAGATCTACAAGATTCACTAGATTAGATTTTGCAGGACAATCTTTGATTTTTCTTAACCCCATTTTTGATTTTTGAGAATAATCTTTTAGCAAGAAATCCATGTGATTAAAGATATTACGTGGATCTGAACTCTTTTTTATTAAAGCATTAAATAATTTATCCTCATTATTCCAATCCTGCAGATCATCATGAATTTGATAAGCAATTCCTACATTTTTTCCATATTCTGCAAGAGCAAGTATTTGATCTTCTGTTCCGCCCCCAAGTATGGCGCCAATTTTTGAAGCAGCTTCAAAAGCTGTTGCAGTTTTATACTCGATTACCTTAAGATAATCATCAAAAGTAACATCTTCACTTGATTCTAATCTTGTCTCAATCATCTCACCATCGCTCATCATCATTGCGGTATTAGCAAGCTCACTTGCAATTCTAGGATTATTCAATCTTGATGATATATTTAAAATCAAGCCTAGAACAAAATCACCTGTAATTATGCTCGTATTATAGCCATATTTTATATGAAATGGATCTTTTCTCCTTCTTAAAATCTCATTATCAATTATATCATCATGTATCACTGATTCTGTATGTAATAATTCAACCGCACAAGAAGCAACATATGCATTTTCATCACAACTTCCTACGCTTTCTGCAGATAATAGAAGAATAATAGGTCTAATTCTTTTTCCTCCATCAAGAGCATATTGAAGAGGTTCAACAAATTCAGAAGCGGAATAAAGTTCTAATTCATGTTTTAATGCAGCATTTATTTTATCTACATATTGTTTGTAGTCTTTTAACAATGGGTTAATTTCAAGATTTTTTCTATCCAAAAATCTGCACACAGCTTAACCTTGTATTACAATATTAATGCTTTTGTAGTGCTCCAGCCGGGATTTTCATCAAATAGAATTTGAACCCGGGTCGGTGGATTGAAAGTCCACCATGCTTGACCGGTCTACACCACTGGAGCCCAAATTGCATCCGGTTTTCTGTCCATAAAATCCTTTTGAAGTGATTCAAAAGATTTTTTTATTGGCTGATTTCATAAATCGCATGAAATCTCTTGTAACACGAATCGATCAGTTAATAGAAAAACAAAGTTTGTTGAAGCATAAATTTTATGTTATGTGGAATGAAGGAACACTAACACATGAATCTCTTAACGGTTATTCAAAAGAATATTTTCAGCTTGTTAAAGCAGTACCCACGTTTGTAAATATGATTATGGATGGTGCACCTCATGGTAAAGATACAATTGCAGCAAATCAAAAAGAAGAATCTGAACATATAGTACTTTGGATGAAGTTTGCTGGTTCATTAGGTGTATCTAAAATAGAATTGGAAGAATATGATGGTCTTGAAAAGACAAGACAGGCTGTCTCAAATCTTTCAAAACTTATGACTGTATTTGAAGGTGGTGCCGCTGCAATGTATACTCTTGAACAAGAAATTCCAAAAATAAGCTCATCAAAAATTGATGGACTAAGAAAGTTCTATAATATAACAACTGATGATGCAATTGAATATTTTAGACTGCATATAGAAGCTGATATACGACATGCTGCATTATGGAGAAAAATTCTCGAAAAAACACCAATAGAAAATGAAGAAGAATTATTTAATATTGCAAGTAAATCAATTGCGGCGCAGAATATGTTACTTGATAGTTGTTACGAAGCTTACTGCTAACTCTATACTATTTTATACTGCATGCAAAATTGTTTGTGCGGGGGCCCATAACTCAGCTTGGTAGAGTAACCGGCTCATAACCGGTGAGCCAAGGGATCGAAGCCCTTTGGGCCCACTATTTTTTGATTATAGATACAAACTTGCAGTAAATTACCTCATTCTTTGTAATGATATACTCGTTAATTTGATCAAATGGAATAATTTTCTACATGGTTATATGCACGGTTAACATGACATATAGGAAACCAAATGAAAATTATGTTTGTTTTTTGATTTTTATGATAAAAACTATAATCATAAAATGATTAGTCGCTGCCACTAGTTTTAAAATAAGCAAATACTGATTTTCAATAGGCCGCAATGAAGAATCAGAGTTATATCTGAATCATATGATGTGAAGGCATTTGTCTGAGCTGCCTAAAACAATTTTTTTAAATTAGAAAGAATTTAATAAATTTGATAAAATATGTTTATAGTAAAAGGTTACAGGTATATATAAAGCCCTTATATAAAGAAAAAAAATGCCTCAAACAAAGCCAATTGTCAGCATAGAAAATGTTGTGGCCTCGGCATCGGTGGATCAAAGAATTGATCTCAATGTAATCACGCAAACTTTTCCTGATGTTGAGTATCATCCTGATCAATTCCCAGGTTTAGTCTTCAGACTGAAATCCCCAAAAACTGCAACATTGATTTTTAGTTCTGGTAAGATGGTTTGTACCGGTGCAAAATCAGAAGAACAGGCTATCAAAGCAGTAAGAAGTGTAGTACAAAAACTTCGAAAGGGCGGTATCAAAATAAAAAAAGACGCCGTCATAGTTATTCAAAATATAGTGGCATCTGCAAGCCTTGGAGGAAAAATTCACTTAGAACAGGCTGCAAGAACTCTTCCACGAAGTATGTATGAACCGGAACAATTTCCTGGTTTAATACATAGAATGCTTGATCCCAAAACAGTAATCTTACTTTTTGCGTCAGGAAAACTTGTTTGTACTGGTGCAAAAAAAGAAGCAGAAGTCTATAGGGCAGTACATAATTTGCACACCTTGCTAGAGGAAAAAGAACTAATGATCTACGAAAGCTAACTCTGTAAGCCTTTTTTTGGCTTCAGATTAGACCTATTTGTTTTTTAATTCGCTCAAAAATCTCATCATCAAGCAAATTTGCTTCATGTAATATCGAGCTTAATGCAATGATATCTGTAATTTCGTACAATCTTACATTTTCAGATGCTAAAAGCTCCCTTGCACCTTCGAATCTATTTATTATTGTAAACGCATCTGTCACAATCATTTTTGCAGCTTTGAGTGCTTTGATGGTATTTAGTAGAGAAAGACCAGTTGTTCCAACATCATCAACAAGTAAGATTCTGGAACCTTCTACTATTTTTCCTTCTATTACATTCTCAGTACCATAATCTTTTGGTTTTTGTCTTATGTATATGAGAGGTTTCACAGTTTCAATAGCAAGAGCTGATGCAATCACAAGTCCAGAGGTAGGAACAGAAGCAATACAATCAAAATTGTCAAATCCTATCTTTTCAGATATAGAATTTTGAAGGGTTTTTATCATTTTACGAAATTGGTGTGGAAAACTTGGTACAACCCTTAGATCAATATAATAAGGACTGTCTTTACCACTTGAAAGTTTAAAATTTCCAAATTTGATTGCACCATTTTGGTACAAAAAAGTTGCAAATTCTTTGACAAACTCCACAGCAAAATTAACTGAACTAGATTTATTTTAATTGTCCTATCGGTAGTCTTATGCCAGAAATTTGGCTTAGTTATGGGCCTACAGACATTGTATTAGATATACGAGCTGAAAATCTTGACAAAAAAATAGAGGTAGGAGGAACAAATCTGACAGATCTTGAAATCTCTTCAAAACTTGAACAAATTGATCTTACAAAACCAACTGAACTTGTAATTCTAGAATATTCTAAATCTGTAAAAAAAATAATTTCTATATTATTAGAAAAATGTAATCAAAAATCAATTCCAAAACCAAAAATTCTAGTTGACAAATCTAATTTTCATGTATTAAAAAACATTTTTTCAGATCCTACCTTGATAATTTCAGAATTTGGCATGTCACAACTTTCAAACTCTAATTTGGTTTTTATTGGTGAAATGGAATTTGATGGGCTCTTTGGATTTAATACCATATCGACAAAATTAATAAGAAGATTTGGAAAAGATCATATGCTTTCTGCATATGAGAAAAGAAAAGGAAATCTACCTGCTCCTGGAGAAGATCTTCAAACATACACAGTAGCTCAGAAATTTACAGATACTTTTGATATCTCTGCAATAGAGATTGTTGCAAATTCATTGGGTGTGGTAGATTTATTCGTTGGTCATCCATCCACTACATCCTCAATATCCAAATCTCTTTCTTCAATTGCAATAAATGAGATAGGAAAACACCGTACAATGATTATTAGTACCGGAAAAGAAAGTAGCGACCAAACATTTGGTAGATCACTTTCTTCTTTATGGAATTGTTCTGAAGCAATTAAGGAAGAAGGTTTAGCTATTCTTCTAGCAGAATGTCGTAATGGTATAGGTTCTGAGGCAATACAACAATATGTTGAGGGAAGAATGAGTTTAGACAGGTTACAAAATCCAGCAAAATATGTGGATGGAATGGAAGATCTCTTATTTTTAACTGAAACTAGAAAAAAATTTCAGATAGGAATAGTTTCTATTTTGCCAGAATTCTATACTAAAAAGCTTGACATATCATCATTTGGTGGCATAAAACACACAATGGATTATATTTTAAAAACACAAGGTGCTAGACAAAAAATATCTATTGTTTCTGATGGTTCCCATGTATTGTTAAGATAATATAGAAAACGGAAGTGGAGCACATAGAAATGCAAGAATCATTACAAGAACAAACAGTTTTTTTCGTTTATTTGAAAGTGGAGAAATATCATCAAGTGGTTTTACATCAGGACTTCTCATACTGAACATCAATACAAAAATTGCCATGATATAGTATCCAACAGCTGCAAGTATTCCTATACTTACATATGTCATAATTTGATGTGTCTTTTTACCAAAAGTTGCGCGAGCAATATGACCTCCATCTAATTGCCACGCCGGAAGAAGATTGAGAAATGTTATCAGAAACCCAAACCATGCTGCGTATAATATCGGTGACATTATCAATTCTTTTCCAATTACATGTTTGCCTACTAGGAGAATTGTTGCATCCATGAATATACTTGAATGTACATCTATAAGCCCAGAATTAGAAAGGGCATCTGCTTGTGCGCTAGGAATTAACGGAGAAAGATATGCACCATATGTTGAAACAACAACTGCTATAATTAATCCAGCGATAGGTCCAGAAATTCCAATATCAAATAATGTATCTCTGTTTATTGTAAAACTTCGTGACATGATGAGCGCCCCAAATGTGGGAAATCCGAAAACTGGAATTCCTGGAATAAAATACGGCCAATTTATCTTGATTTTATGTATTTTTGAAGCTATCATGTGACCAAGTTCATGTATACCGAGTATTCCCATTAGAGAAATTGTAAAAAGTACAGCTATCTGGAAGGGATTGCCTATGTATGTTATAGAGTTTGTAGAAACTGTATGATAATACCCATCAATCATTACCATTACTATGGTTGCTGCGAACAGAGCTCTTGGAATCCAAACTCGTCGTGGCTTGGGTGATTGAAATCTTGATATGATTACAAATGTTCTACTATCATTCTTCTCAAGCCTAGCAACAAGATTTTTAGATTCTATTTGTTTTACTAGTTGAGCAAATTTTTGTTTGAATTCTTCATTTTCTATTTCAATCTGGAGTGCATTTACACTTTGATTCACTCCTTTTATCTGAAATACAGCAGAAACAATTGATATTACTTCTTCTACAGTTGGTTCACTCAATTGAGGTACGTGTGATTAGCGCCCATTAATTCCTTTATTTGACTAAAGTTAAATAATTACACCATTCCAAATATTTTCGGATTGCAAGTAGCATTAAGAGAAATTGGTAACTGCATTATTAGAAGATGTGAACCAGAGGATATCATCCCAGTAATGGAAATAAATATGAAAACACTCCCTGAACATTATTCTGATTATTTCTACGAAAGCCTGCTTTCAGAACTACCAGAATCATTTATTGTTGCAGAGATAGATAAGAAACTTGTTGGATATATTATGTGTAAAATTGAATATGGATTTTCAAATTTTAAAAAACTTGGATTTGTAAAAAAAGGACATGTTGTTTCAGTAGCAGTATTAGAAGAATACAGGAAAAAGGGAATTGGGCGAGTTTTAGTAGAAGAAGCAATATCTGGAATTAAAATCAAAAAATCAGATGAACTTTATCTTGAGGTTCGTTGTAGCAATAATGAAGCTGTGAGACTATATGAAAAAATTGGGTTTATTATCAAACAACGTTTGAAGGCATATTACAGAGACGGTGAAGATGCCTACTTGATGGCAATTGAATTTGTTTACTAGATTCACATAAATTACTCCAGAAAAGATTTTAGCTTAATGAACAGACAGCGTAACGTAGGAATCACGATCTTTGTTTTATCTATAGGCGGTTTCTTCGTGTATGCGTATCTGTTGATGCTTTCTGAATGGAGCCCAATTGTATTGCAACTTTCTGTGCTTATGGCAGTTGGAGGAATATTAGGTGTGATTTCTTGGATTGGCTATAACATGGCAACATCGAGACCATCACCATCATCTTTAGTTTCTGATGATAAAAAGTAACTAAAACAATTTAGCATCTACTACAGCTTGATAAAATCTTGGTCCAACAGGTCTTACTATTTTAGAACCAAGAACTTCGACTTTAGTTTTCATTACCTCCAAAAAGTGTTCTTTTGCAAGTTTACTTACTTCATTTTTTTTGTCACCATGTACATGACAATAATAATGAATTATGCCATTTTTTTTCACAGCCTTTATTGCAGAGTCTAAAAACTCGTCTGATCTCTCAGGTAAAAGCATGAGAATTCTATCACCAATTCCTGTCAATCTATCTTCTATGATTTTTGTAGCATCACCTGTTATTGATTCGACTTCGCCTACAAGCTTGTTTAGATTGATATTTTGTTCACATAGTCTTGAGGCATTTGGATTTATGTCAATGTTGTATACCGTGCATTTTTTTCTCTTTGCAGCAATAATGGAAAACATTCCCACTCCGCCAAACATGTTGATGACAGTTTCTCCATCTTGTATTAAATTTGCAATCCTGTCTCGTTCTGTCGAAAGTCTAGGTGAAAAAAATGCTTTTTCAACATCTACTATGAATCTACAACCATGTTCTTTATACTCCGTTTCTGTTTTATCTTCTCCAGCAAGTAATTCTAATTTTCTTGTTCTAAAATCACCACTTACAGGAGAAGACTGGTAAAAAACTGATTTTGCGGTTTTTACCTTTTCTAACAGAACATTTCCAATTATTTCTTTTTTCGATACTAGCGAATCTGGTATTCTAAGTATTATGATATCTCCTATCTGATCAAAGGCTCCATACAAATCTTCTATCTCTTTTTCAGATAGTATTCCTGTCACTGCTTCTTTTAACATTCGAGTCAATTTCTATAATAAAAATGACCAGACTGTTTTTGATCTCTGTCAAGTCTACTGTCAGTTTTGTTTACCCGTGGTCGAAGACTCGTCTCGTCTCGTCTATACGTCATATCTAGAGATTTTAGAAATCGATTCATTCCCTCCGCTTTTGATTTGGGTGACGTTGCATATCCTTCTTTTCCAGGGATTCCCTCAAAAATTACTATCGAATCCGAAATTAAATCCATAAGCTGAATGTCATGGTCAATTATGATCGCAGTTTTGCCGTAAGAACGGACAAATCGCTGAATCATCTTTGCAATAGTAATTCTGTCTTCCACATCTAAAAATGCAGAAGGCTCGTCAAGTGCATAAAGATCAACTTTTTGTAAAAGACAAGCGGCGATAGCAACTTTTTGCAACTCTCCACCTGACAAATTTTTTATTGATTTGTTGTATAACTTTTTTATCTTAATTGGATCAATAATCTGCTCTTCTTCAGTGGTACCCTCTAATCCGCCATTGTTGGCTTTCTCTAAAAGTGAAATTACTTCTATATCAAAATCATTTGTAAGATATTGTGGTTTGTATGATATTTTCACCTTAGTTTCAAGATTACCAGAGTCAGGTTTTTCAACTCCCGCAATCATTTTCATCATAGTTGTTTTTCCTAAGGCATTTGCACCAACAATGCCCAAAACTTCATTTTTTCTTACTCTTCCAGCATCTATTGAAAGCGAAAAAGAAGGATATTTTTTCTGTAATACTGGATATTCAATAATAGTATCAGTCATAACAAACTCATCTGTAGAAGTTGAGGCATCGAATCTAAATGCAGTATCGCGAAATCTAACATTTTCATTTGGCAGATAACCGTCTAAAAATGCATTGATACCAACTTTAGTTGAGAGTATATTTGCTACAATACCATATGCAGCAGGTTCACCATATAGTATTTCTATAAAATCACTAATGTAATCTAATACTGTAAGATCATGCTCTACAACCATGACACTTTTTTCAAGTTTGGCCAGACCATGAATTACTTTTGCTACTCCAATTCTCTGAAATACATCATTATATGATGATGGCTCATCAAAGAAATAAAAATCTGATTCTTTTGAAGCAGCTACCGCAATGGCTAATCTCTGTAGCTCACCCCCACTAAGTTCATCAAGTCTGTTTTCCATCGAGTTTTCTAATCCTAAATCTCTTACTAATTCTGATACCACATTACGCTCATCAAATTTTTCTAAAAGTTCTTTTGCAGTACCGTTAAATGCCTTTGCTAAATTATATACTTGCTGTGGTTTTATGGATGCTTTAATTTCACCATTTGAAATTTTTTCAAAATGCGATTTCAATTCGGTTCCATGAAAATTTTTTAAAATATCTACCCATTCTGGTGGTGATTCATAATTTCCAAGATTTGGTTTTAGATTTCCAGATAAAATACTGATAATTGTGCTCTTACCCATACCATTTCTGCCAAGTAAGCCCATTACCTGACCTTTTTTTAAAGTAGGAATCTTGTATAATCGAAACGAATTCATTCCATACTGATGAATTTTTTCGGTACTCAACTCTTCTGCTAGATTTACAATTGTTATTGCATCAAAGGGGCATACCTTAACACATATGCCGCAACCATTGCAAATATTTTCATCAATCTGGGCTTTAGCAGTTTCCTCATTAAGGACTATACAATCAGCTCCTGATTTGTTTACTGGGCAATATTTGATACACTCAAGACCGCATTTTTTTGTTTGGCATGATTCCTTATCGAGAACCGCAACTCTATGAGTCATAGACTTTAGGAGCTTTTTTCTTAATTTATATCTCTACTCAAGTAAGCTTAATACAGAACATTATCAAAACATCTTACAAGCCGGCCATAGCGTTGGGGTCCGACCCGGTCCCATACCGAACCCGGAAGTCAAACCCAATGTCGCTGCTGTGTTACTAAGGTGCGAGAGCTCTTGGGAAGCAGTAGTGCTGGCACTTTTTACTCTAAAGCTACACTGTTGGGTCTAGCTTTCCATACTGCATGAGTTTCAATTTCTCTGCTTATCCCGCGTTTTGTCGCATCATGAGGAAAATACTCGATATATTCTGTAACTAGTCTGCTTATACTTCTATCAATCTCTTCAATTTTTTTAGCGTCGGTAAAAAGATATGGAATTTCATTACAGGCAATAGTATATCCTTCTTGACTAGGAGTGATAGAAAATGAAATCTTTGGTAATTTTGGATTTTTTTCCATACTGTATATTCTACAACAAAGCCTAAAAAGATCGCGATATAAAACAAGTTTATGAATAACTGTGCAATTTGTGGAGAAAAATTTTTTGACGATATCAGGTTTTTAAACCACATGATGGAAAAACACGGTTTTAGAAATCCAAATAATTCTACTCCTGATAGAAATAGCAGAGGATACTAAATTTATAAAAGATTGTTTGATTGGGTGTATGCTATCCTATTTTATCATAATTTTTTCACTGTTTGAAAAGAGACTTTTTGTTCTCAGAAAAACAGACTTGGGTGTTTTACAGTTCGCATCACAAGAAGATAATACATCATACTGAATGGAAGATTTGATTTTGGACTTTAAAATACATGAGATGAGAGGAAGGATTGCTGCTCTCCCACCATATGCAGTTTTATCCATAACAAACCAGAACATCTTTGTTGGATCATAATTGTTAGAAAAGATTTCCGCCTTTATTTTCATACCAAAATCTGTATAGTGTCCTACTATGAGGAATTTCTTTTTTGCAAAAACACTGACAATTTTTGCAAACTTTGCACAAAGATAGCACCTGTCATCATAAATCATTAAAGGCAATATTCTCGTAATATCCACACGTTTCTTTATACTCATTCAAATTAAAATTTTGTGAAATAACTTTTTATTTGCTCCAAATGTGTTAAAATAATGAATATGTATTTAGTTTTGAATATCATTAGGCTTCACATTTTGGAAAAGACATGGGCCTAAATTACTATCATATTTTAAAAAGTATTCGTGAAGCACGCAAACTTGTCATAAGAGGAACTGTTGCTGCAGGTTCTGGTCATCCTGGGGGTTCATTTTCAATGGCAGAAATTATGGGGTGTGTATTTTTCAAATTCCTAAGATATGATCCAAAAAACCCATTATGGGAGGATAGAGACAGATTAGTTCTTTCAAAAGGACATGCATCACCGGGGCTTTTTTCAAACCTTGCGGTTGCTGGCTATTTTGACAAATCAGAAATTGAAACTCTACGAAAATTTGAAAGTAGACTACAAGGTCATCCTGACTTTAAATGTCCGGGAGTGGAGTTCTGTGGAGGTTCCTTGGGTATTGGTCTCTCATTTTCTATAGGTATGGCACTTGCCGCAAGAGTTGATGGAAAAACTCACCGAGTTTATACAATAATAGGTGATGGCGAATCAGACGAGGGACAAGTTTGGGAAGCTGCTATGACTGCATCTAAATACAAACTTGATAATCTTACCGCATTTTTGGATAGAAATTTCATACAACAAGATGATTACACTGAAAGAGTAATGCCACTTGATGAAGAGCTAACAGGTGATGATATTTCAGAGATGTGGAAAAATGCCGCAAGATGGAAAACAGGAGACAAATGGAGATCTTTTGGATGGAATGTTTTAGAAATAGATGGCCATAGAATTGAACAAATAATCAAAGCAATTAGATCTGTTCAACAAACCAAAGGAACACCATCAATAGTTGTAGCTCGTACTATCAAAGGAAAAGGTGTTGAACACATGGAAGATAATCCAAAATGGCATGGGGTTGCACCAAATCCAAAAATTGCACCTATAATTGACCTTGAACTTGATTGTCAGTTTCTAATTGCTCCATCAATAATTGCAGGTGATATGACAAATCTAGAAAATGAAGTAAAACGAGCAGCTCAAGGACGTGCTGATTTTATTCATCTTGACGTGATGGATGGATTGTTTGTTCCAAACAAGACTTTTGATCATAATAAAGTAAAAGAACTAAGACCAATTACTTCAATACCCTTTGATTCACATTTGATGATAGCTGATCCAGTAAAACATGTTAGAGATTATGTTGAAGCTGGAAGCGACATTATCACTGTACATGCTGAAGTATGCGATGAATCAAGTTTTGGTGAGATTCATGATATCTTACGAACAAACGAAGTAAGTGTTGGACTTGCAATAAACCCAGATACCGAACTTCCCCAATGGGCTAATAAATTCATCTCTGACCTAGATCAACTCATACTCATGTCGGTAATTCCTGGAAAATCAGGTCAAAAATACATTGAATCATCTCATGAGAAAACTCATAGGATAGCTGAATTATTAGCAGAAAAAAATTTTTCAGGATTTATAGAATCCGATGGTGGTGTTGACCTTTCAAACGTAGAATCTTGCTTTTTAGATGGGGCACGAGTCTTTGTAGGTGGTAGTGCTATAATAGGTCAAAAAGATGTCAGAGCTACCATAACTGAATTTAGGAAAAAAATCTTACATGCACGAAGAAAACTCTTGATACAAAAGGCACATAGTCTTGGTGGTACAGAACTCGTAAACAAATGGATAGATCTACACGAAGTAGGGAAGAAAAAATCAGAACTATTACAAATTGCAAAGGAGGCGGGCTTTGTTTGACTGAGATGACAGATATGCGTACTGCATATGGCGAAACTCTTATCAAAATTGGGGAAAAAAATCCTAACGTGGTGGTAGTAGGTGCAGATACTACTGATTCATTAAAGACAAAGCCGTTTGGAAAAAAATTTCCAAATAGATTTTTTAATGTAGGTATAGCGGAAGCAAATCTGGTTTCTATTGCGGCTGGTCTAGCAAATGAAGGAAAAATTCCATTTGCTAGTACATATGCAATATTTTTGCCTGGTCGTTGTGTAGATCAAATACGAAATGCAATAGCATATCCATCAAGAAATGGTAAAAAAGGACTAAATGTAAAAATGGTAGTTTCGCATGGTGGTCTAAGTGTTGGAGCTGATGGAGGTTCACATCAACAAATTGAAGATATCGCAATTATGAGAGTAATTCCAAATGTCAATGTTTTGATTCCTGCTGATACTATTGCAGTTTCCAAATTGATTTGGATCATCTCTCAAATTCATGGTCCGTTTTATATGAGAATGGCAAGATCAAAGACTCCACTCATACATTCTGAATCTCAGGAATTTGAAATTGGAAAAGGAATTGTATTGCGAGATGGTTCTGACTGTACTATTGCAGCGTGTGGAATTACAGTTCAAATGGCATTAGACGCTGCAGATTCTCTTAAACAAGAGGGTATCTCATGTAGAGTTTTGGATATGTTCTCAATAAAACCAATTGATTCATCACTAATAGAAAAGGCCGCACGTGAGACTGGAGGAATTGTAACCTGTGAAGAACATAATGTACTAGCTGGATTTGGTTCAGCTGTATCAGAGGTAGTTACTGAAACATATCCTGTACTGATGAGACGAATTGGAGTTCAGGATAAATTTGGTGAGTCAGCACGAGATAGTGAAGTTCCACTATTGCTACAAAAACATGGTATTACATCAATTAATATAGCTAATTCAGTGAAAGATATCAGGAGTAAAACAAGATGAAAATATTCCTTGACACTGCAAATCTTGCTGCAATAAAAATGTACAACGAAATGGGTCTTGTTGATGGCATTACTACAAACCCTTCACTTTTAGCAAAAGAAGGCGGTGATCCGCAAAAAACAATGGAAGAAATTGTACGAATAATAAAAGGAGACGTTAGCTTAGAAGTTGTAAGTACAGAAACTTCGGGCATGATTGATGAAGGGCACAGACTACGAAAATATGGAAACAATGTAGTTGTTAAATGCCCAATGACTTCTGAAGGTCTAAAAGCTTGTAGGAACTTAACCAAAGAAGGAATACCAGTTAATGTGACATTGGTATTTTCAGTAAATCAGGCGATATTAGCTGCAAAAGCAGGAGCAAAATATGTTAGCCCGTTTATAGGAAGACTAGATGATAATGGACAAGATGGTATGCATTTGATAAAAGAGATACACGAAGTATTCCAAAATTACAAATTTAATACACAAATTTTGGTTGCAAGCATTAGACACCCAATGCATGTAGTTGATGCTGCAAAGATTGGTGCTGATGTTGTGACGTTACCACCAGATGTACTTGGAAAGATGCTTAAACATCCGCTAACTGATGTTGGCCTAAAGAACTTTTTAGCTGACTGGGAAAAACTCAAGAAAGAAAATCCTAGTATTAGAATTTAAAAAATACAAATAAACAATTTCTATAACAATATAAGTTGATTTGATTTTTAATATCTGATGTTCTAAATCATATTTATTTGGAATCTTTAGTAATTTTAGATAAATCTGATTTTAGTGAACTTTCTGATTTTTCTTGTTTTTCAATAAGCATGTTGATCTTTTTGTTTAATTCTACTATGGTATTAAGAGTAGTATCATGACGCAGATCAAAATCCTCTAATTTTTTCAAAATTCTGTCATGACTTTCATCTAATTCTTTTATTCTATTTAATGCAGACTCCTGCATGTCTGCAGTTTTCTTTTGGCGATTATAGATCCACCAGCTCACGACAGCGCCTATTACAGCTCCTCCTGCAATGCCAAGGTATGTACTTGATGCATTCGTCATATCTTGACAGTCTTTTGTAATTTCTGGAATGCACCCCCAAATATAGAAAAAGTAAGACCATAACATGATTAGTTATTTTTATAATGTTTTATAACAATTTTTGGTTTTTGTTAATGTCTTCCTATCCACTGATATCTGTGTTCTTCATCAAATAATTCTAATTTTATATCGTTTTCTTTTATAGTTGATTTTAATTTAACATCAAAAAATCCTAGTCTTCCTTTGTAAGGTATTGGTACACGAAGTTCTTTTGGATTTCTTAGTAAAAATCCGTATTTATGATGAAGGAATTCCTCTGACCCAAAATGTTTTTTATAATCCTTTTTGAGTTCTGAAATAAAACTATATTTTTTCACATCATAAATTTCAACTCTACCTAAAATGACTCCAGTTCTAAGTTTTGTTTCATCGACATGCATCTTCTTACAAACATCTGTTTTTATTTTAGATGGAGCATGAATTAAAAATTCTCCTCTAAATTTTGTGTTCCATGTTCTAAGCTCAATTGTTTTTTTGCCTTTAATGATAAGATCTGCGTATGGTTGTGAAACTGAAAGACATTTCATACTAATTTCTTCCTAACACATTCAAGACTCTATTTGGAATATCATTTAATCTACTTACTGCAAGTGTGCTTTCATATCCTAAATGTTTTAAATTATTTGCAATTATTGTTGCAGCTGTGGTATCAGGACCTACTCCTATTGCTACCATCCTTATGCCCAAGAATTTGAATGAAGTCACCATAGAACGAACTGCATCAGGATCAGATGGTTCGCCGTCTGTCAAAGTGAGGAAGATATCTGGTTTTTTTGAACGTAGTCCCGGAAACATTATTGAATAAACTTCTGCTAAAGGCGTTCCTCCGTTTGCTTTTATTTGAGCTAGTCTTTTTGCAGCCACATTATTCCATTTGATATTCTCTGGTTTCACTAACCAACAAGTAACTTGTTTTTGTTCAGTATTGAAAGCATATACAGTGAATTTTACTTTTAAAAATGAAAGTACTTCGCAAAGGGCAAGAGTTGCCTTTTTGTATTGAAGTTCTTCGTTTGCTATGCTTGAAGAATGATCTAATAAAATAACAATTTTTGTTTTAATGGAAATCTTTTGATCTGTAAGAAAGGGCTTGTGTCCTTCCACGTATGTTTCTTCATCAAATTCATCTCCAGCAATAACATGTTGTTCCTTCCACCCAGTTTTCCAGTCTTTGAATTTTGCTTTAAGATTACTTATTAGATCCTCGTCATATATTCTGGTTTCATCTACATTTGTTGAAGAAGGAATACTAATTCCGATTGATTCAGGACTTAAACCTCGATTCTCATTTTTCTTGGTCTCTTGTAACAATACCTTAAATTCCTCAAAAACTGATTTTCCTTCAATAATTCGTTTTGGATCAAGTTCCCCAAAATCACTTTCACGAAATTTGGTTATCTTACCTATGGTTTTGATAAAATCACTGTCTGATATTGCAATTCCAGAACTGATTTTTGGGATTGATATTGGGATAGTTAGTAGTGGATCAATTTCCAAAATTTTTATTATTTCAGAAATCTTTGTTTCTAGCCAATCTGTACTATAATTATTATTTACCGCTTGTTTTACTGCTTCGTTTGCAACTTCTATAGCTTTTTTAATTTTTTCAAATGAGCTTGGTGTGATTTCACCTTTAATGTCACCAAGCAAAAAATACTGAGAGAAACCCTCAACAATCCTTGATTTCCCATATAGCGAATTCAATAAAGGTCTGTAAAGCCAAGCAAATCCGTAATTGAATATGATTTCTTCATCCATTCCACGCCATTCTTTTCTGCCTATACTTTCAATTCTTCTTGTTTCTAACGTGTTTAATAGAAAACCAAAAGCGTGATCATTACTTAGAATTTTGCTACTGTGTTTTAATCTCATGGATTCATACCATAAAGCGGTTCTAAATTGTCTATATTTTTGAAAATCAATACCATAAAAACGATCTAAAGGTAACATGATAACCTTATTTTCTTTCAATTTGGTTTGAATTTCTTGTTGGTCTGCAATACCTACAGTTATTTTTTGTTTTTCAGACCAACGTCTAACAAGAAATGTGGCAATTTCAAGTAGAGTGTCATTTCTGAGATGAATAGATTGCATTAATTACCAAACATAGATGTAATGATGTCGTTGACTTTTTGATATTCAACATTTCCCCACTGTGAATATATGTTTGCAAAGATGATCTCTGCAGCATGTCTTGGTTTTACGCCAGAGTCAAGCATTTTTCCAAAAGCTATGGTTTCTCTTAGGCTTGGGGAATAGTAGAGTTCTTCTACAGAAGCGGCTTGTCTTAAAATGTTAGCAAGTTTTATTGCTTGTAAAAGTTCTTTGTCATGTGAACCTGAAATGTATTTTTTAACAATTTGAAGTTCAATCTCTTCTGGCGGATATTCCAATCTTATTCTAATAGGAAATCTACTGAGAATCTGTGGTGGCAACTCTTTTGTTCCAACATGTGTTAATGGATTAATAGTTGCTATGACAAACCACCCTTTACTTGCTTGAATTAATTCTCCGCCTGATTCTTTTAGAACAAGCTGCCTGCGGTCATCTAACGCTTCATCTAATCTGAGTAAGACATCTGCTTCTGCAGCATTAATTTCATCAAGATAAAGAATATCGCCTTCCTTCATGGATTTTACTAATATTCCCTCTTCAAAACCAATTGCACCACTTTCTAGAGTTTTAGCTCCTATCAAATGACTCTCACGAGTTCGTAAACTAAAGTTAACTGATTCAAGCTTTCTGTTTGTTTTTGCAGCAAACTCTCTAACAAGAGTGGTTTTACCAGTACCTTTTGGTCCTATTATTAAAACAAACAGACCTGCATCATATGCCTTGTTTAAAACTTCAAAGGAGTTATTCCAATCTATGTATAATGACTCTGCTAACATGGTATTGAAGACACAAGACCTTAATTTAAAATTGCCTTGTTTCTAGTTCAATATTACTAAGTATAATAATAACTAAGCAAGTTAAAATTTCAAAAATGAGTTTAACAAAAGTAACACTGAAACTTATGTGATCGTTTAATTTCCAAGCTTGGCATATGATTCATCTAAAATGTGATGCAAAGTATTATGCCATGCATCAAATCCATCAGGAGTTTTTGAGAAATTGTAATAATGCTCAGTTAATTTTTTATTTTGTTGTGCGGTAAATCTAAGGCCATCAGCAAGTTTTTTGTTCAAAGCACCACGGATCATCATTCCCAGTTTACTAACTGTGCCAAAATCAGGATGTTCACCTTTACTTATAGCTTCTACATCTAGATTAGACAAAAAGTGTTTCATGCCATAGTTAATCTGCTCATTTGTCAAAGTCTGTAATAATCTTCTGAAAATTTCAAGGCCTGCTGTTTTGTATCCATATTCATTAATGAAATCAATGTTGTACTGCCATAGTCCTTTTTCACTTACATCTCCTGCTTCTATGGACTCAACTGCATTTTTACCAATTAACGTTGCAGCAACTATGGCGGGACCTATTCCTCCAGCATCTAGTGGTTTTGGCATCCACGCCGAGTCTCCAACTAACATATATCCATTTGCAACAAGACAATCGTTCTGCCTTCTAACGGAAACCTGCCAGTTTCCAGTTGCATTTTGAGAGTCACTTGGATCTTCTGATAATCGAGGATTTTTTATTGCCTTGTTGATTTTTACATAATCATTAATCAATTTAGTAACATCATCTCTTTTCCCCAATCTCTCATTTCGTTTTAGAAGTTCTTTTTGTTGTACTCCAAGACCAATGTTTACTTTGTTCTTGCCTTTTGGAAAGACCCATCCATATCCTCCAGGCGCAATGTCTTGATCAAGATGTATTATACAATAATCAGGATCAAAATCTATTTTGTCTTCTACTCCATGCTCAAATTTCATAATGTGTCTACCAGTAGATTCTAAATCATCACGATCAATTTTTTTCTCAATCTTAGAACTTACTGTAAGCCCATTTCGTAGCATAGATGTAACTCCAGTTGCATCAATTACGATTTTTGCAGTTTTTTTGTAAGGTTGATTTGTTGTGAGATCTGTCCCCTCTACTCCTATTACTGAACCATTTTCATATAGTAAATTCCTTAGTGCAACAGAATGCTGTATGTTTATTCCCATTTTCTTTGCATCACGAAGCTGACGTTGGGGAAGCTCTTGTCTGTTTAGCATAAATCCATCACCATCAAAAGGTATAGACGTTTGCCTGTCTGGTGAAAATGCCATTACTCCTTTAACTGGATGCTCAATCTCTGGATTTCCCCATGCAATCTTGATTCTGTCTGTCATAAAGTCTACAGTATTTTTGCCGACTGCATCTCCGCAGATCCAACCATTTATTGTTTTTTTTCCTAATGCAGGTTCTGGATTTCTATCTAATACTAAAATTGATAATCTTTGTTTAGAATAAAATGAAGCTGATTGTGCTGCAATCATTCCAGCTAATCCTCCACCAGCTACAATGATATCATAATCGGTTTTCACAGCCAAAAAAAAGGATCGACTATATTTAAAAGAACCGTATGAAAATAGATCAGGTTTTGGGTCTGTTCGTCGCGGCTTCTTCACAGCACTTGCTCAGACTGGAGCGGCAAATATCACATCATTCCCTTTTTATCTTGTCCTCGAAATACTATTAAACTCTGCGCAGTGCTTTGAGAGTTCCTGAAACATTCATTATCTTACATACTTTTTCAAATTCCAAAACTACTTGTGAAAGTTTGGCAAGTTCACACGAAATAACAGCTTGATTTTCTTCATTTGATATTACCTTGATTTCTGTGAATTTTTTAAATTCAATTGGTGTTTCTAATTGTAATAATAGATATCTTTTCTTTTTTTTCATTGTCCTAAAAGTTCCAAATATGTTTTGACAAGTTCATTCTTTTTATACACAGGAGTGGAAATTTTGATTTTTAAGGCATCATTTTGTTGTAAACTAATAGATTTTCTTACGAGATCTTTTTTACTTATTCGTATAAACAAAGAAGAACCTTCAAAATATGTCTCAATATTTTCTAAAAACTCATTCATCTGAGATTTTGAAATCTTTGAAACTAATTTTTTGATAAATTCTTCAGCGCGTTTTTTTCCTATTTTTATACTCATCTTTAAAATAGGATTTCCAAAGTGACCCTCTAATCTTTCTTGTATGAATTCTTCTTCTTTTATTTCAAATACTTCGTATATTGGATCAAAAATTTTTTTCTTATCTTCTGTTGCATGTATTAAGATCTCTGCAGTAACCTCTGTATGATTTACCATATTTTCTGATTATTACCTAAACAATAAATCTATTAAGCTTGTAATAATGCAATCTCAGCTTCTGCGGTTCTAATTATCTTTGATTTTTCTATGCCTACATGTCTTACGTGAATTATTTTTTTAACAGCAGCCATGATATCAGAGTTTATTTTTCCAAATGCAGTAGCTTGAATGAATTGTTCAATGGTCATTTCAGGAATTGTTTTTGACATAACATCTCTTGCAATTAATCTAAGTGCATGTTTACGAGATGTATTTAATTTCTTTTGTGTTAGAGCAATTATCTTTATGCGGAAAATATTTCCATCTTTTGTTTTATAGTCACCTATGAAGCTAATCAAAGAAGATCCACGTCTTACAAGACTTCTGAGAAATTCTTTTGCATATTCATATCGTTTAAAAATCGTTGTTGCAGTTTCACCATCTATTTTGCTTATCTGAAAATACAATTTGAATTGGTGCTGTGAAGGATCACCTTTGACTATATCAAACAAAGTAACTTCTATTACTCTACCTATCGCATTTGCATCATCAGTTATGGGAATATAGGCTATGGGCACATTGTTAAATGCAGAAGGCGCAAGTACAGTAACCCATTTTTTCTCTCTCCATTTATCCTTGACTCTGGTTGTCTTTTGACGTGCCAACTATAATCGACGTTTCTAGCCAAAATATAAGTTGTACGACTTTTTAGATCGTATTTTTGTTAATGTATTTTTGTAAAACCTTTGGTATAGAAATATGACCATCCTTTGTTTGAAAATTTTCCATCAAGGCAACAAGAGTTCGTGTTGTAGCTACAAGTGTGCTGTTTAATGTGTGGACATATTGAGGCTGGTCGTTAGTTCTATCACGAAATCTTATCTTGAGTCTTCTTGCTTGAAAGTCCAAACAATTAGAACATGAAACTATTTCACGATAGCTGCTCTGTCCTGCCATCCAAGCTTCAAGATCATATGTTTTTGAAGAGATCTTTCCAAGATCTCCACTTGATAGTATCATTATTCTGTATGGCATCTCAAGTTTCTGGTAAAACTCTTCAACATTAGATAACATCTGTTCATGTTCTTTCTTAGATTCTTCTGGTCTGGAAAAAATAAACTGTTCTACTTTTTCAAATTGATGTACGCGGAAAATGCCTTTTTGATCTCTTCCATGTGCACCTGCCTCTTTTCTAAAACATGGGCTTACACCTGCATATCTAAGAGGTAAAATCTTTCCTTCCAAAATTTCATCAGAATGCATTGATGCTACCGCATGCTCTGATGTGCCAATTAGATAGAGATCATCACCTTCAATTTTGTAAATAACATCTTCAAAATCTTGTGCAATTATGGCGCCTTCCATAGATGAACGATTTATCAAATAAGGTGTTTGAATTGGAGTATAATTTTTTTCAGAAAGAAAATCTAGTGCATATTGAATTAATACCTGGCTTAATTTTACAAGATCGTTTTTCAAATAATAAAATCTTGCCCCTGCTACTTTGGCTGCTCTTTCTAAATCTACAAGATCAAGACTTTGTGATATATCTATATGATCTTTTACTTTAAAATCAAACTGAGGAATTTTTCCCCATTTTCTTATTTCCTTGTTTGCAGTATCATCTTTTCCGATTGGGACAGATTCATCAATTAAATTAGGAATGGTTAGTGCTAGTTTTGTATATCCTGATTCTATTTGGGTCTGTTCGGTTTCAAGATTTGTAAGTATTTCAGATGTTTCCTGCATTTGTTCAATGAGTAATGTTGTATCTTGATTGATTTTTTTCCTTTTTGCAATCTCTATAGAAATTTCATTTCTTTTCTTTCGTAATTCATCTGTTTTAATAATGAGATCTCTACGTTCCTTGTCTAATTTTATCAATTCGTCTAATGGAAAATCCATATTTCTGTCATTAAGCATTTTTCTAATTTTATCAGAATTTTCTCGTAAAATTTTAGGATCAAGCATTAGCCAGTCACTCTGAGTACCACTTGGGCATGTTCAAGGACCTCATCAATAGTAGAAATTAATGTTCGTATATTTCCTTTACCTTGAAATGTAAAGATAAGAGAATTGTTAACATTTTCAATCTCCATGGAAAGATTCTCTGGGAAGTTTATGTTGTCTGGTGCTAAGGCCTTTCGTATGGAATTAGATTTTTGCGGTGTAAGATTATTTAGAAAGACTTGAACTTTACACTCTAGTGACATTTTCTTCTAAACAGCCTAAGAATTCGTCCAATTTGTCTTTAGTTATTCTAGCTCCCGCAGCTGCATTATGACCACCTCCGACTCCAGAAACTTTTGTTGCACATGATCTCATTAGTAATCCTAAATTAACCTCAGATTTACATCCTGTAGATTTTCGTGATGAAAACTTGATCGTGCCATTCTCTCCATTTGTTCTTAATATGATGATTCTACCTGTGTTTTTTTGTGAGCCACCTAGAAGCGAAGATACTGCACCTGTCATGTTTTCTGATACTAATCCTTCTCCATCTACCATTACATATTTGCCGTTGTCCACTACTCTCCAACGCTCACTTGAAAGTGCGTTCATATAAGTTCGTAATAATGTGCGATATTCTAAGAGAATATTTTCTCCTTCTTCTAACATTCTTGTTCTGTCTCCCATACAAACTGCGATTCCAACTCCGGCCTTACGAATTCTTCCACAGGAGTTTAGCATAGTGGAAAATTCTCTTGCATCACGCAAAAAACTGCGTTTATCTTCACCAGAAAGAGTATATGTATATCCAACCAGTTCATCCATTATTTCCGTAGCGTTTTTACTTGTTGTAAATTTAGAAATTGTTTGAAGCAGAATTCTTTTTTCATCTTCAGTAAGCTCTGCGGGAACGCGCCATCTACTTCCATCTTTTAATTTAATTCCAGATGAATTCAACAGTGATAAACATGCATCCCTATTCCACGTAAGTCCTTCTATAAACGGGTGTGATGTAAAAGCAAGTGCGTCTGGGAGTGGCCTTGTTTCCCTTCCAACTAGCAATATGTCAAGATCAATTTCAACTTGACCATTTTTTTTAGCGACAGATGCAATATCTAAATTAATTCCAGAAAAAGATTTCTTTTCACCTTGATCTTGTCTGTCACCAAGAGCAGCTACAACAGCTATCCATGCAAGATCAGTATTCTCTCTATGTAGTGCATTTGAAACTAAATATGCCATACCACCAGCTGATACTTCTACACCGCCATCAATATCATACTTCCATGCGTTAATTACTCGTTCATTGTCGAATTCTTCTTCTGGTATTTGATGATGATCAACAACTATCCAGTTGTCATCTAATCCTGAATCAAGTTCCTTTGCAAATCCGCCACCAAGATCAGTAATTATGTGAAATTCTCTTGAATCATTTTTCATTCTATCTATTAAATTCTTGTTGAATTCATTTACTGTCCTGACTGTACATTTAGCACCTGATCTTATGAGAGATTTTGTTACAATACTTCCAGATGTTATTCCATCGCAATCAAGATGAGTTATTACTGAAATATTTCTACCAGATTTTATACAATCTGAAACCTTATCATGAAAATAAGAAAGTGCTGCATCAAGCTTACTTGTCATTACTCCAGTTGAGCTATGACTGACTTATATTTCCAAGTTTTAGGAATGCGGCCTATTTTTTTATAATATAAAGAAAGTCTGTGAACCTTTGCTTCCAATAACTCAAGAGATCTTACATTTCGCCTATCTGATGTATGTGTTTTAAGATGTTTTTGTAACCCTAATGCCTTGTTTACAATATTATTTAGATCTTCAGGCATATCAGTTTTGATCCCTTTTTGAGTAAGTATTTCTGTAATAGATTTTTTCACTATTAGTTTAGTAAGTGGAATTGCATGTTGATCTCTGAGTTTTATTCCTATCTCACTTGTTTTTAGACCCTCTTTTGCATATTTCAAAATTAATTCCTCAATTTCGGCAGGATTCTGTTTTACCCATGTTGGCGCACTAGGTGTAACTGGTCTGATCGAATGTGATTGCCCATGTCTATGTGAGTGCATTCTGCCCATATGTCGCATGTCTGTGGAGCAAAACATAAACGTTACTTAGACTTTGCAAAAATTATTAGCATTTGACACAAAAGTTAAATATGAACTAACGCACATTTCATGGCAGGTGCTTAATATGAACAAACCTATCATAACTAGCGTGGCTCTGTTGAGCCTCTTTGCTGCATCTGCGTTTTTACCTATGGCAGCTGCACAATATAGCAGCAACCCAGCTTACTCACAAGGTGGCGGTGGTGGTGTTACATTAGAGGAGCAGTTGAAACTAGCCCATGCTAAGGTAACTGAAGCCGCAGCAAATCCACATACTGGTTCTGGTACTCCAGTTCTTGATGCAAATGGTGTAGTCGGTGCATCAATAGTAGTCGGTGCAGTATTTGGTGGAATTTTCCTTGCCTTTGTAGTAAGAGCAAAACAAGCAAAGAAAACAGCATACTAACTCTTCCTTTTTATTATTTTAATTCTCTATTGTAAGATGAGTCGTTTTTCCTTTAACAGAAATGTATATATCATACATGAAATGTTTTGATTGTTGATGAGCGCTGTATTTGCTATGCTCGTAGGTGTGCTGTCAAACTTTGCTGGTCAAATAGGTCCAAACTATGACCCATTGTTCTATGATGTCATGATCTACATATTTGCGACCATGATGTTTGCAGTATTCCTCCTTGGAGTAATTGCATTCTGGCTTAGAGTACACGGTCTAGGTGGAGATACCAGAGAAAGATGGGTCTCAGAACTTGACAAGCACTTTGAGAAAGAAGGCATCGGCTTGATACCAGACAACGGAAAATACTGGTAAATTTCCATTCTTTTTCCTTATTTTTCATTAATTAAATGATAATGAATATTGTCTAAGTTCCAGGTGGTGTGAAGCTTGGACTGCCACTTTCTGAAGCTTTCGAAATGAATTCTGCCTTGTAATGAGCTCCGTCTTCAAGCTGTGTATGTATAAAGTCTGGTGACTCTACTCCATTTACAAGTATTCTTGATTTAGTTTCATCCATATCACGTAAGGGAAATTTCCAAACCCATAGAAACTGTCCAATTTCAAATCTGTATTTGTTGTTCCAAGCTGCATAAATCACTCCGTCATTTGAAAGCGTATAAAGTGATTTTTGACATCCTCCCTCAAATCCTACTTTGGCTGGAATATCTGCTTTTTTTCCATCCACCGTTAATTCTAAAGTTGCAGAAATTTTGTAGTTTATGTCGCGATTGTTTATGCATTGGTATAGTGGATCATCTTTGTGTAGGTAATTCTGAATTTCAAGACCGCCAAAATAAATCGCAAAACCTATTGCTGCAGTAATTGCTAAGAATTTGAGAGTTTTTTTGCGCTTTGTAGGATCGCCCATTCCAGGCCAAATCATAGATTTAGTCTATGTATTAGAGTTATAATGATTTGTATAGTTTCTATATTGTCTAAATAGGAACATGATCAGTTAAACAGAAAATATGTTATACCTGTTCTATGAAATGCTATTTTTAATATTTTAAAAATAATTTTTTAAAAGAAATTAAAGTGTGGAATCTCCACGTTTTTTAGATCCGATATCTATAGTTTCTGCTACGTCAGTTATGAAGATTTTTCCCTCACCTGCTGCTCCTGTGCTTGCCGCAGAAAGAATCTTTTCCACAATTTTGTCGACCAGATCATCCTTAGATACTACCATGATCGTCGAATTCGCATTAAATGCAGGTCTATATGCACCAGTTCCTCTTCCGCTAGCAAACACTGGTCTTTCAAGCTGGCCTCTTCCTTTTGTATCGGAAATTGTCAAACCGCCAATTCCAGTTTCTAGTATTGCAGAAGCAACTACTTCTACTTTCGATGCTGGGACTACTGCTTCAATTTTTTTCATAATTTATAACCCAAACCACATATGAATCGCTTTTATTAAAGTATTGCTAAAATTTATACAAAAAATTTCAATTAAAAATAATATCATAAAAAAAAATTTCTAGGATAAAATACCTTTTATAGTTGCAGTACAGAATTCGAAGAGATGTCTGGAGTACAGAAAGTGCAAAAAGGAAAAATTTTAGGAAAAGTTCAAGACAAAATTAAAGAAGGAATTGAAAATTATCGTGCTGCAGGTGACGCTCCAGCTAAAGTTGATGTCTATGATGTAATTGAGCAAGTATTTGCAGTTATTAATCCAAATTTAAACGATGAAAGTAAAATCTCTGTAGATGAGGTTAGTGGATGTCTAAGAAGCGCATACCTTGATCGTAAATCTCCTGCAGAACGAACACATAAACAAATGATGTCTACTTTAATGGAAAAAAGTGCTCTAAGTGTATTAGAAAGACCATCTGAGGGAATAATTGAAATTGATTCTAAACTAAAACTAGTTGGTCGTGCAGATAGGGTAGAGGATGATGTCGTAATGATGTTTAGAACTGCAGAAGAATTGCCAGAGATGCCACATGCTGAGCATTTTATGCAATTAAATTCATACCTACACATGTTTGAAAAACCAGAAGGTGTTATAGTGTATTTTGATAAAGATGGCAATGAAATGGAATTTATCGTTCCAAAAAGTGAGAAACTTTTTGGTGAAACTAAACGAAGAGCACGTATTCTTAATACGTTATTAAATAATAACGTGATACCAGCTCTAGAACCATCACCTAGATGCATGGGCTGTGCACATAACGAAAAGTGTTATTATCCATCAGAAGACAAGCAAAAATGGGGATTCTGGGCTCGCGGCAAGTGGCGCGAATTAAAACCAAAAGATTCTATCTTTTAGATTTTAATTTTTTTACCAAATATTAAATCCATCAGGAACCTTACGTATTCCAATAAGAGAACCTGTTTCTTTGTCTCTGATGATGTTAGATCCTTGTGGTATCCAATCATCAGGAGAAACAAAATAGATAGTTCCATCAATCATTAGTGTGATGTATTTGTATGTAGTAGCTAATTGTTGTTCTGCAAAATTAAGCAAACTTGAAACAGGAATTAATCTTACAGAATTTTTACATGATATTATTTTTGAATCTTTACTTTCCCAAATAGGATATGGTGAATATTTTACTCCTCTGGCTCTAAAAAATAATGGTTTGAGAGATATTATCAAACATAATGTGAGAAAAAATATTCCTGTAACAAAATAAAGTTGAGCGTATTGGTCTATATGAAAATGACTCGCAGAAATAGTGCCATACCCTAATCTATTTGCAATTGTTGGAGGTAAATTTTGCAGATCAAAATATTTTGCTTGAATATAATACATACCTGTATACGTCATCAACGAACCAGTTAAGGAAAGAAAAGTTGGTATTGAACCTCTCCAAAAAATACTAAATACAAATAAAGCTAGAATCGGTAATATTAGAAAATCTGTTTCTTGTCTAGCTCTTGGGTTGATGCCACTTGCAATGGAAAAAATAATCTGTAAAATGATTAGGGAGAAAAACGAAAATAAACTAATTGAACTCCAAAATCTACTCCTTGGAAAAAACCAATCTTGAATTGTATCAATAAACGCCCATCTTTCAATATTTGATTTTACCTTCACCATGTAATATAATGGGCATCGTCAGAATTATGTACTTCTATTTCAACTACAATAGATCTGAATCTTCAACCTTGTTTAGATATGCACGAGTCTTGTATGGTTTGATCTGACCTTTGTGATAATAAAGTATCTTTGTTCCATGTTCAAAAGGAACTATTTCAATAGAATCTGTTGATTGCATGGAACTTTCAGATTCTTTTAGATATTCAAATAATTCTTTTTTACTCATCTTGAGAAGCTCATTTAGAGGTTTTATTTTAGAAACTCTCAATGATTTACAACTATGTTAATCTTATATAAAAATAACAGGTAGTCATATGATCAAAATTTTTACAAGTGATTTTAAAAAAATAAGATCTAAGATGAAATATTTAATCATTAAATATGAGCAATGACGTGCCAAGATAGGTTTGGCTGATTCGAAGATAAATTGGTATGATGATTTTCTTGGTGTGGGTTATCATTTCTATGATGTGAGACCCAGAATTCTTTTAATTTTTGATGAAAGGAAAAAAATTCCCACAATATGGAACAAAGTTATAAAATATTGGCCAGATGATGAGATTAAAATTAGATTTGTTGAAAAAGAGGATTCATTTGAATTTGTTCTATACTGTGAATCTCGTATTATACTTGCAACATGGGTTTTCTTAAAATCTCTCAAAATATCTGACAATTACAAGAGATTTAAAGAAGATTATGATGGAGCTGCTAACTTTGGTTTGGCATTATACAAACCAAAAGGTGATTCATACGAACTTGAGATATTCAAATACACAAAAAGAATCACAAATCTAAAATTCTTAAATGAATCTGATACTGAACTAGATTTTATTGTCAGTAGATCTAGAAAAATTCTCCAGGATACAAAAAAAGAACAGAATTAGATTTCAATTTTTTATATTATTTTTATAATTTTAAATCTGGGAAATTAAAATAAAATCTCAAATACGTGATTTTAGCAAATCCATCCATGCAGTCCAATCTACATTATAATACAAAAGTGGTTGTCTAATAGGATAATTGGTCACACTCTTAGCTATGACAAAATCATACATTCTCTCCTTTCCGTCTTTAGAAAATTTTATTCTCATAAAATTTACCTTTCGTAGTGTAATTTGGCTAACTTCAATAATGGCATCTAAAGGCATAATCCAGCTTTTTGTATTCTCAGAAATGTCTTCATCAAGTTGAGTTTCGGAATAGTCCCATAGTTGTGTTACTTTTACTTTATCTTCACCAAAATATTTCTCCCTTTCTTTTGGTGAAACATACAGATATCGTGGAACAAAGATTAGATTTTTGTTTGTTATAACCAGAATCCCTTCCTTGCTTTTATTGAAAAATCCCTTTAATCCAGGTACAATTGCCCAGATTTTCGGTAATGCGGCAATCATATGCTCATCTTCTTCTAAATTTACTCTCACTATCTTAGTAGATGTATTACTGCTTCAAATTAGTCTATCTGTGAAAAAATAATTTTTGCATATGTCATTACAAAAAATAGGATTTGTTGCTGTTTGTTCTATTCATGAGTTCCATGAGATTCAAAGTTGAATCCATATGTTCCAGCATGTTTGTTTTCCTTCACTCGTTTGTACCTATAGGCGCGTTCTGCAAAATAGATTGCGATAGTAATTGCAGTAGTAGCTGCTGTTGCGATGTATATTGCCCATCCTGCTTCTGACATAAAAACTATAACCACTTGTCTAGTATAATAATTTTTCTTAAATTTTTTATAATTTTAAGATATATGTCAATTTTCTAAAAATTAATTTCTAATATATGCACGATCAGACAATATTTTAAAATTTAACATTATATCATAAAAAAAAATTTCTAGGATAAAATACCTTTTATAGTTGCAGTACAGAATTCGAAGAGATGTCTGGAGCATTAGAAGCAACATCAATTCAATTTGTCACTAAAAATAAATGGCCACTAGTATTTGCAGTGGCAGCTTTACTTGTTACAGTTGCAGGATTTACAGCAGTTCAAGACGCACATGCCCAATTTGGCCCTCTTAACAAATTAGCAGATCCAAACAAAACATCTGAATTCCACTGCAATTCTCCAATGATGCCACCAGGTAACGGTACATTTGGAGGAAGTTCTGCACCCTGTATTGATACAGGAGACACCACTTTCATGTACGCTGCAGCATCATTCGTCATGATAATGACTCCTGGTGGTGTAGGTTTCCTATATGGTGGTATGACAAGAAGAAAGAATGCATTAACAGTTATCTTACAAAACTTTTTGGTTTATGCAATAGTTAGTATTCAATGGGTAGTATGGGGTTACGCCATAATGTTTGGTCCAAGTGCAGATCCGTATGGATTCATTGGTAATTTAGACTGGGCAGGATTGAATAATGTTCTTACAAATGCACCTGCTGATGTGTATGCTCCAACTATTCCACATTTGGCATATGTAATGTTTCAGCTTATGTTTGCAGCAATTACTCCAGCATTAGCTATAGCAGGTTATGCAGATAGAGTAAAGATGAGTGCATTTATGATACATGTAGTTCTATGGACCACATTTATTTACGATGTTGCAGGTCACGCCAACTGGTCATTAGGAAGTCAAGGAAGTGCACCAGGTTGGTTATTCACTTTGGGTACAGAAGACTTTGCAGGTGGTACAGTCATTCACATTACATCAGGATTTGCAGGATTAGCAACAGCGATGTTCCTAGGAAGAAGAATTGGTTATGGTAAAGCACCATTTGAACCACATTCAATTCCATTAGTTATGTTGGGTGCTACTTTACTTTGGTTTGGTTGGTTCGGTTTCAACCCAGGAAGTGCAGGCTTTGCAGGTTTCTTGGAAACAGAAGCATTCCAAAATACCAACATTGCTACAGCAGTTGCAGCAATGTGGTGGGTATTTCTCGCTTGGGCTCACACTGGAAAGACTAGTGCAATGGGTGCCTCAGCTGGTGCTGTAGCAGGTCTAGTTGCAATTACGCCGGCGTCAGGATTCATAGGAGTCTATGCATCTATAATCGTGGGCTTTGCATGCGCGACAGTCTGCTTCTACTGTTTGATAATAAAGAATAGAAGAAGAATAGACGATGCATTGGACACTTGGCCAGTACATGGTATGGGTGGAGTTGTTGGTGCACTATTGACTGGTGCATTTAGCGAAAAACGCATTAATCCATATGGACATGATGGTTTGTTCTTTGGAAACCCACAACAAGAACTCATCAATGCAATGGGTGCAGGATTTGCAGCAACATGGGCCTTTGGTATTACGCTCTTGATCTGGAAGATCCAAGATGTGATTTGGCCTGGCGGTGTAAGAGTTACACCTAAAGAAGAAGAAATAGGTCTAGATATCTCACAAGTAGGAGAAAGAGCCTACAACATGAGCGAAACCTAGAAAGATTTTTCTTTCTATACTTTTCATTTTACAAAATCTTAACATATTTTCAATTATACATTAGGAATTTCACCAGACAATCCTTTTCAAATTGTTTTATGATTACTTTGTAATATTTGTACAAGCTTGGAAACGGTAAAAAGGAGTAGATTTACCTCTCTTTATCTATGGTTGACAGATGGGCAGTTTTTGTAATATTAGAATTTGTAAGTGCAGCTATTGGATTCTTTTGGGGATTTTACACAGGTAAGGCACTCTTCTTATGGATTGGAGGCTTTTTCTTCTCACTTGGAGTCTTTGCAGCAACCAGATGGGGCTTTGATAAATGGAAACAAAAACAAAAGCCAAGAAAATGGAAAAAGTAAAAATAAATCACATATTTTATCACCAATAAAAACATAATTAGATTTCATTTTTAGATTTGGGGGATTGGTATGTTTATATCAATCACAAACTGGTAAAACGACAGAGAATAATTGTCAAGTAGATCTGTACGCTGGGGAAGAAAAAAAAGATATGCTATTGCATCAGTCGTAGCAATAATTGGTATCACATTTGCATATTACAATGTAATACAAACTGCTCCGTATAAAACTACTAAAGAATGGAATTTTGATTCTTACAAGAATGATACAGTGCCTGATGGTTTTTCATATCTTCAAACTGATTCACAACCTGGTTACTGGGTTGTTAAGTCTGATCCATCCGCACCATCTAAACCAAATGTACTTGCTAAATTGACAGATAATGATACTACATTTGATTATCACATTCAACTAATGCCTGACGGTGTTGAAAGTACAAATTCAGAAACAAGTGTACAGTTTAAGATCAATTCTGGAGAAAAAGAACAAGCAGCAGGTCTGATAATTAGATTTATGGACAATCAGCATTATTTTGTACTGGTAGCAGATTCTAAGAATAATCTCTTTTCACTATGTAAAGCTGATCCCGAGAAACTCTTATGCATTGAAGATAAATCAGTAAATATTCCTCTGGGTCAATGGCATATAATAACTACTGATGTATCTGCACAAGGTGTAGCTGGATATCTTGATGGTAAATTGCTTATTCAGAGATATGATCAACACTATCAAAATGGGCAGCTTGGACTGTGGACAAAAAAAGATACAGAAGCTTATTTTGATAATCTGACAATAAAGTATTGATCTTATAATAAATAATCAAAACTATTCAAGAACTATTTTTTGAATATTTTATCTATGATGAATTTAACTATTAAAAAAATTCCAGTTATGGCAAATATGTATTGAATGACTGATAATGCATTAATTATGTCAGAGTTCTGAAAAATTGATAATGCCGGAGAATTATGATCTGAAGGAACATGGAAGACTTGTATTGAGGCTGCTATTATTATTAGAATCATAGCAATTTTAAGAATAATACTCAATATGTTTTAAAAGAAACGATCATCATTAAAAATTTCTATAAGACAAAACTAAAAATACATTGACTATCAATTGTAAAAAATGATTGGTATGCGTGGTCAAATGATACTGGCCATAATACCTAGTTTTGTAACTCAGCTTATAGCTTTTTACAGAATTAAAAAATTTACAAATGGGTTAATTGTAGAATTGAGTATTTTTCTAGCTGATACTTTTGTTCAAATGATCATTCCGTGGCCATTTGGAATGATTTTTGCTTTGCCACTAACTTTGGGTGTGCCTGTATACTTTGTAAGAAAATGGACTTTGGATTACAACCACATGCCAACTGGTATGTTTGATTAAGTCAGAACTGATCAATAACATATTGACAGAATTATAACATGTATGTAATTTGAGTATATTTTCTAATACAACTTTGATAAAATGAAAAGAGAGGGGGAATTTGTTTTAAATCACTTGCCACGGTCTTGTTGCAAACGTTACAACATAACCAACGGCTATTATTATCGACTGATAGGCTACATTTGTGTATGGGATTGGTTTTATGATTGGATCTCCTGTGACCACAATTGTTTGTCCTGGACCAAGTCCTGGGCCTATACTTGCGATGTTAAGCTGTGTGTGCATGTGATATACTGCTGGTTCTAGAGCCCTGATTGTCAATGTGTAAGGAATGACAGAGTTTCCTGGAATGTCTATAACGTTACCAGGTGGGTCTCTTGCTACAATCTCCCATCTGTTACCTGCATTAGGAGAGTCACCATATACAGTATACCAGCCTCTTAGGTCTCTTTGTACGAGACTAACGAATTTGCCTGATACTGTTAGTGTGTCACCTGTGTGGACAGATTGTTTTGACCATGTTTCATCGTCTATCCTGACAAAACGACTTTGTAATTGTGCCTGTACGCCGTGTGCTTCTGCGTGCTGAAACATTTGGGCCAATGATGGTCCAATTGCTCCAAGTGCTACAATTACACCAAGTGCTGCTACGATTAATTTCTTATCTACCATATCACGTAACTAATGCAACAGAGAAAGAACAACGATATATGTTTTACCCTTGGAATGAGAGATCCAACCGAATATGAGAAAAATAATAATAAAAATAATGATAAACGTTAATGATAAACATTGATGGTGCATTTTTTTATATGATAATTATTTCTTTTTTATAAGAAGTTTATATTATGATTTTCAATAATAACTTAAAATATTGATGTAAAATATAACAAAAACTGTTAATTAATTACTCATGCTTTATATATTGAAATCTCATCACATGTTGTATGGCACAAATGCCCGCACTGATTCCAAAAGAAGTCGAGATACACAGACTGAAAAAGATCTGGTTAATCGTCATCGCAATGGGATCTATCGCTGCTTCAGTGGAAGTAGACAACTTCGTTGATGGATCACTTCATCAAACATCTATCAGAGATAGTGCATTTACACCAGCACACTGGTGGTTATACAGTCACTTTATTGCTCTGCCATTAGGTTGGGCATCCGTGGCAATGTATGACAGAAAAGTACCTATCCTGAGGGGTCCAAACAACTCCATGAACACTGGTCTTAAGATGACCATACTTGGTTATTTAGCAACAATGTTCACAATTGGTGTAAACGAAATGTGGCACTTCTGGTATGTAGAGGAAATCTTTGCAGTACCAAATCACTGGATGTTTAACATGGGTGTCGTAGTTGCTTTCATGGGCGCACTTGCCTATGTAGTTAGAGTATATGCACGACTAGTCGAGCTTGGAGCAGAAACCCCAGGTGAGAATCCATATGTTGCAGAAATGTACAAGATGGCCCTAGAAGGCAAATTGTACAGTAGATCCATTCCATAGAAAAAGGCGCGCAAAAGCGCATTTTTTATTATTTTTAGATCCCATCTAGTGGAAAGTATTTCCTTCTCATCTAAGAAAGACTTAAAAGCATATGGATTAATAATTACCCAAATGACTTTACCAAAAGGATTTGGTACTGGTGGCGGAGCTTCCAGTTCTGACGTAAGCAAAATGATTGGTAGACGCGCAGAAGATTATTTTGGAATAATAACTGGCATTTTCGTTGCCAGCTGGGTTGGAACATGGGGTGGTGTTGCCGTAGCAGTTACCTATTATCCATGGGCTTATCCTCCACCGAGTGCACACTTTGCTCTAACGGTGTTGACGATTATCGAGGCCATTGGTTATTTACTATGTGTAAAGGTTGTAACCGAAGGTACTCCGAAGGCAAGAACCTATGACGGTGCATTGGCAGGAATCATTGGAGCTATCTCGATAGCTACAATCTTGACTGACTGTTTCTTCTTCGGCGCATAGAAATATTCAATCCCCTTTTCTTTTAATTTTTGACTCTTACTTGAAAGTAAAAAATGAACAATTATGATGTTGTATAAAACCTGATCTCAGTATCTACGTAAAATTTTATATACACCGCATCTATCATAGTGGCTAATGGTCTGGCTAAGACGATGTACTCACTACTTGTTTATAGTAGTGGTAGCAGTCAACTCTACCTTGTTGACCATCAATGCCGGAGACTACATATTCTATACTGACTGGGCGTGGACTTCATTTGTGGTATTTTCAGTATCACAGACACTCATGCTTGCTGTCGGTGCCGCGTACTACCTTACATTCACTGGAGTTCCAGGAACTGCAACTTACTATGCACTGATAATGACGGTGTATACGTGGATTGCAAAAGGAGCGTGGTTCTCATTAGGATATCCATATAGCTTCATAGTTGTACCAGTTTGGATTCCGTCGGCTATGCTGATGGACTTGGTATATTGGGCAACAAAGAAGAACAAACACTCTCTCATTCTAATGGGTGGCGTGCTTTGTGGAATGTCTCTGCCAATGTTCAACATGATAAATCTCATTACGATAGACGATCCGCTAGAGACTGCGTTCAAATACCCAAGGACTACATTGCCTCCATACATGACTCCAATAGAACCCCAAGTTGGAAAGTTCTATGATAGTCCGGTCGCGCTAGGTGCGGGTGCCGGTGCTGTCCTGTCAGTTACAATGACAGCTTTAGGCTGCAAATTGACAACGTGGACATACAGATGGATGGCAGCTTGGAGTAAGTGGGACTAACTTCCCTTTCCTTTTACTTTATTTTATTACTAACTAGGTCATCCTATAACTAATTTTAAAAAATATTATCTGTAACAATCTGTTGATCTAGATCGTTACTCTAGAGAAATAAAATTTCAGTACATCATCTGTAAATTTTAATAATTTTTTATCAAGATTTCAGTATGCCCAGTTCTCTTCTTTGAATTTGAATTTATGAATCGATTGGTGTTTATTTCTATTATACTATCAGAATATTCAGAGAATAACTCTATTACTTCTTGTGATTTTGAATTTGAAAGCATAACCTTACAACCCCTAGAATCTAGTTTTTTAAATTCAGTAAAGAGTCTTTCCTGATCTTTGTAGCCAAAGTTATCATTTGTATAGCTAGTAAAGTTTGCAGTAGAGCTTACTGGCTGATATGGTGGATCCAAATACACAAAATCATCTTCTCGTGCTTTCTTAAGTGCAGTAGTGAAATCTTCGCATTTTATTGAAATTCCTTTTGATTGTAAAACATGACTGAGTATCAGTAAGTTTTCTTTGTTTACTATGTTTGGATTCACATACCTTCCTATCGGTACATTGAATTTTCCTTTACTGTTTACTCTGTACAGACCATTAAAACAAGTCTTGTTTAGAAATATTAGTCTTGAAACTTGGTCAATCTGGTTTTTTGGGTTACTGTCTCTTACTTGATAATAATATTCTTCAGTATTTTTAAAGTAATTTTCCGAGCGTTCCTCTAACGACGTTATCAATTCATCTGCTTTATCACGAATTGTAACATATGATAGAATTAATGTAGAGTTCAAATCAGATACAAAACACTTTAGTTGTGAATTTTGAGATATTAAATGAAACAAAACTGCTCCACCACCTAAAAATGGTTCAAAATACGCATCAAAATTTTTTGGGATATGTTGTGATAATATTGGTAAAAGTTGTCTTTTTCCGCCTGCCCATTTTACAAACGGTTTTGGTACTAACGCTGTGATTTGTTTGTACTGCTGTTTCAATATACAACAGTTTCAAGATGTTATTTTGCGCGAGTATGACAATAAAAGATCACACACTGTATAACTTTTTTTAATCTACATATGTCTGCAAGATAAAGTAAAATCATGGTATAATACACTAGTTTGATATCTTGAGTCAAAATAAAAAAGATGAGGCATTAAAATTAGCAAAAACGGTAAGTGTAGAACTTTTGGATGAGAAAAAATCACTACATGAGATCTTGCAATCATGTAAAACCATCTGTAAATATCTAGGAATATCTGATAAAAATACATGGATAGATTTAGAATTAAACGGTTATCTTGGTTTATACAAAACTAAGGATGAATTTTATGATAATCTTCCCTCGTATAGAAAAACTAATTGGTTGTTTTATGATGTTTATGGAAGTGTGGTGCCATTACCACCTGACATATTGGAATTTTTTGGGAAATCAATAATTTATCAACCTATATCTGAAATTGAAAATAATGGTCATCTTATAATCACAAGTCAGTATCTTGAGAAATTTAACGAATTCATAACAAAACATGGGATGGATCATGCATCAAAAAACTTGCGAATTCATGAGGCACGTATTACAAACAATGAACTCAAAAAAGTAATAGATGGAATAAAAACGAGGATCCAAGAATTCTTGGATAATTTGATTCTGGTTTTAGAGTGATTTAGATTTACAAAACCTGAAAAGTTAATCTTCTAGTTTTGCGTTTAATATCCATTGATTAGAGTTGCTATTCCAAAAATTATTTTACTTATTTCAATATTGGATATTGTGAAAAACAATCTTTTTTGGAGTAGAATATGAATACTTTTGGAGTTGCAGGCGGATTATTATTGGTAATTATGGGATTGGCGGTAATTGATTATGGTTTAGATCCTACTGTTCCATATGCATATCACGCATTTTATCTTGGACTTGCTGGAATTGTTGTAGGTGGAGTTATTATGTGGGCAAACAGTAGAACTCCTAAAAATCCTCTTTTAGCACAACCGTATCAAGTTGAAACTAGAAAATCACTTTCTCCAGTAGATGGCATCAAATATAGAAATCTGTATGAAGAATCACCAGTAATGCAACGTACTGTAAATACTGATGGTATAATTCTAGAATGCAATCAAAAATATGCAAAAAACTTTGGTTCTTCAAAAAATGAGGTCATAGGTAAATCAATTTTTGATCATGTTGCAGAGCAAAGCATTACAGAAATGCGTAATACATTCGAGTCTTGGAAAGAAACAGGACGTGCTGAGAATAGAGAAATCTGGTTTAAACGAAAAGATGGTTCAGCATTTCCGGCATTATTAAGCGCTAATAACATGTATGATGAAAAGGGCAAGCTAATTGGTAGTAATACGGCAATTCGGGATATTTCAGATATTTATGAGGCCAGGAAGGTTATGCAAGACCACGAAAGACAAAAAACCCAACTAGAAGAATTACAAAAAATGAATTCACTTAAAGAAGAATTTTACTTCTCTCTTTCACAAGAATGTAAATTACCTTTAGAGCCAATAAAAAGATACTGTGAGTCACTTAATGATCCAGTTGCTGCAAATCTAAACACACAACAATTGGAAGCTGTAAATGAGATTTATAATAATGCGATTAGATTAGAAAGAATGCTTGAGGATATGTCTGATGTTCAACTGCTTGTTGCCCATAAAATGACTTTCAGCAAAGATGAATTCAAAATTAATGAATTTATGAAAAACGTTGTTGACATTAATACTCATATGATGAATGACAAAAAGATCGAATTTGTTGATACAACAAAAGAAAAATCAATTCTTCAAAGTGATAAGAACAGGTTAAAGCAAGTTTTTGATAACTTGATACAAAACGCGGTAGATTTTGTACCACAGGAAGGGGGTAAAATCGAGATTGGTGCCAAAAAAGGGGATGACGGTATTCGTTTTTTTGTCAAGGATAATGGTATAGGTATATCGGAAAAAAGAAAGGATTCTGTTTTTAAAAAATACTACCAAGTTAACCTATCTTTAAAAAGAAGATATGGTGGGAGCGGTTTTGGATTGGTAATCTGTCGTTTAATAGTTGAAAATTTGAAAGGGAAGATCTGGTTTGAAAGCAAGGAAGGGGAAGGAACTATCTTTTATTTTACAATTCCTCTCTCTACATAAAATTGAATTTAGTATTACAATAAATTTACTTAATTCTAATCTAAAAATGATATTTTTAAAACAACAAAAGCTCCGAGCGGGATTCGATCCCGCGACCTTTACCTTACCAAGGTAACGCTCTACCAGGCTGAGCTATCGAAGCATGACATGGTCGCTTTACTGAATCCTTATTAATCTTACTTGGTCTTGACAAAATTTTTCATAAAACGTTTAATTTCCACAACTTTATGCTAATAAAACGCAGGAGTCGCCGAGCCTGGCCAAAGAAGGCCTAGCCTTTGGATGCGCGGGACTTAAGATCATAAAAATGGGTGATCCCGTCTCTTAGGGGTTCGTGGGTTCAAATCCCACCTCCTGCACTTTTTTTATCTTTGATGTTTAATTCCACGGGAATTTAGAACTTCATAAACATCAGGAAGAGAAAACACAAAACCGACATGGACACAATCCTTCTCTTCACAGAACATGCAGTAAAGTTCTCCATTTTGAATTGCAACTTCGGCAATTCTGTTTTTGATGTTGTCTTTTACTACTACTCTATTATCATCAACTGAAATCTTTTCAAGTTTAGGTGCATATCTAGCAAATGTGTCATCCTTTTGCATCAAGTCCTCCATCATAAAAGTGATGTATCCAGCAAAGCTATTGATGCCCTTCATTGCAAGGTCGTCTCTGTTTTTCTTGTATACATCATGGAACTTGTTGTATACCGCTTCTGAGACTGTAATTGATTTGAATCCTGCTTTTGGCATATTACCTACCTATACCGTACTTTAAAGTACAAGTATTTAACGTTTCTGAATTTGGTGCTGTTAACTTGATAGCTGGTTGTTTAACCTGTTAACTGGCGGTTGATAATTTTAGATGTGTAATTTTGTTTGTATGAAAAAGGGTTCTGTCCAATCTACAACGGATCTCCTTTTAACAATTTCTTTACTGAAATAATTGCTATCACTACACCACCTATTATACATCCTATTCCAGCAATAAGAATACGTAAATGCGGATATGTTGGATATAGTGCAGTCAGAATACCGTAACCGATAAACACTAAAACTGCACCGCCTACAATTGCACTCATTCCCCAAGGATTGAACCCCATATTATCTCGATCCATTATTCCATCAAAAACCATGAAATATCTATGAGAGATAGTGCTCTGAGACATTATATTATTTGTCTATTCGGATATATCGGATGATTTACTGGTCGTTATTGATTTAATTGTCGATTTGCATTCTGAATTAAGATGATCCATTTGTTTTGACCTTCAACTTTTACACATCCTCTAAAATTCAAAACTCGTTAAATAACAATAATTGAAAAAAATCATCTCAAAAATCCTCAAAATTTAAGATCTGGCTATTAAATATTTGGTATCATAGATGCGCGCTTTTTATTTATCAAATTTGTATTATGAATTCTAGTGCGCTCGTAAGCAATTACAGACCACACCAAAGTACTAAATACCAGACCATACCAAGTACCTTACCGCAGGAGACCTGAAATTTCAGGTTCCTGTTGGTTAATTTAGTAACGCTATATACTAGAAAATATATTTTCAAAATCATTGGTTCGTGGCTATCAGTCTGAAAAGATAAAAGAAAAATTAATTGATATTTTACATGACTCAAAAATAGGTCTTTCAGGTATTGAGATTTCTGAAAAACTGAAGATAAATAGATTAACTATGACAAAATACCTTCAAGTCTTTGCTGCAGAGGGACTTGTAAAGCAAAAAAACATAGGAAATGTGAATCTGTGGTTTATGGAAGAGGGCGTCGAATCATTTGAATTTCCTGCAGATTTTTTTCGGCTAAAAAACAAGTATTTGCAGTATGTGCTCTCAGGTGCTAGTAAAGAGGCTCATAATATACTCAGAAATTCACTTCACTCTGGAGCCAATCATACTAAAATAATTACAGAAGTAATTATCCCAGCAATAGAATCTGTTCAAAATTCGTATGAATCTGGAAAGATTGGAAAATCTGAAAAAAATTATCTTGATGACATTATCTTAGGTTCAATCTATCTTGTCATTCTGATTGATCAGGAAACTGACATAAAAAAGAACATTGTTGTTTTTTCAACAGATTCTAAAAATTCACTTTTAGCACAAGCTGCATCTGCAGCTTTTCATGTTGAAGGTTGGAAAGTATCACAATTAGGAGATATGTCTAGTGCAATTGATGTTATGTTTGACATAGATCTACAACGATTTCTGAACAAAATATGGGTAAAAAAACAAGGTTTGATGATAATTGTTGTTTTTTCTTCGACAGAAAGTACAATCAAGTTCTTTTCCCAAACTGTTGCTACATCAAAAGCAAAATTTGGTAAGGCTTTACATCTTGTTTTTTGTACAAAATTGGCAAAAAGGACTAAAGAAGATGTAGATTTTGTTTCAGATGATATTGAAAAAATATTACAGTGGTGTCAAACAGTTTATGAGAGATCACAATCTTAACGATCTAAAATCTTCAATATCTTAAAAGGAGCATTTGCATAATCAAAACCCTGTTCAGCTGAAATTAACAAAACATTTTCATCCATAGGAAAACTCATCACTATTGCTTTTTCTCTATACGACATGGCAAATTTTACTGGTCCCAAAACATGATCAAATTCACGCCTCATTTTTGTTCTTAATACTAATTCCATGTATAACATTTCATCATCTTTTGATTCTTCAAGAGATTTCAGCCCATCTCTCATCCCGCCAGCAAAAAGCCTACCTTTTTCGTTTATGACTCCTGCAAATCTTATTTTAAGATCTATTTCAAGTATTTTTTTACACAGCTTCTCAAAATCCATTGTTATTTCTCCTACAAAACATCATGAGACGGATTATTAAATTAAACATCAGTAATAAACGATAACAGCCGATCTATTTATTGCGATCTCTTGTACATAATTAACATGGAATCTGATGCTGAATTTAAAAATAAAGTAGACCCAAAGGAAGCTGCGGATTATTTTAAACATCTTTCATTATTCTGGACTGATATGGCATATCTAATTTCAAGCAAACCGTCTGCTTTGACATCTGCAGGACCTATGCGAAAGTTTTCACTGCAGACTAAAAAACTAGCAACCGAAATGATAGAAGCAAATGAGGATCTTATAGAATTTAATACTAGACTTATTGAATATTATAAACAACTTTCAGATACTTGGAGTGAATCACAAAAAAGATTCAATACTAAAATGCCAGAAATTCCAAATGATATAGAGCATATAGAATCTTCAAAACGTGTGTGGATTGACATATTTGAAAATGCATTTACACAACTTTTTGATTCTGAAAAGTTTGGAGAGAATTTTGGTAAATTAATATCAAGTGAGCTTGAACTTTCTAAACATTGGAATAACATGCTTGCTGTACTGTTAGAATCTGTAAATGTTCCAACTAAGGATGATTTGAATGAAGTATACAAAGAGTTACACTCATTACGAAAAAGGGTAAGTAAATTAGAAAAAAATGAAAGGAAATCTGGAGTAACACACAATGGAAAATGAATTAAAAATTAATCCAATATTGATTGAAGAATTTTTAAAATTTAATAAAAATTTGATAGATGCTCCAAAAATGATACCTGCTATTGATGAAATTAATCTTGAGATGACTCCTTACGATGTTGCATATTCTGAAGATAAAATGCGTCTTTTACATTTCAACTCTTCAATTCAAAAACAGAATAAAACTCCGCTCGTTATTGTGTATGCATTGATAAATAGATACCATATTCTGGATATTCATCCGCAAAAAAGTTGGATTAAAAATCTCTTAAATCAGGGATTTGATGTCTATCTAATAGACTGGGGAAGTCCAACTAATATTGACAAATATCAAGGCTTTGATGATTACGTTAATGGTTACATCGATAATTGTGTTGATTTTGTATGTGATGAAGCAGGAGTAGAAAAAGTTACTTTACAAGGTTATTGTACGGGCGGTACACTGGCCACTGTTTATTCCGCACTCCATCCAGATAAAGTGAAAAATCTAATTGTTACTGCTCCTGTGATTGATGGTAAAAAAGACACCACAGTTGTTGGTAACCTTGCTAAACACATGGATGTAGATGAGATAGTGAAATCTATTGGTAATATGCCGCCTGAATTCATGTATTATGTTTTTTCTATTTTGAAACCATTTGAACAAGGAGTAGAGAAATACATACATTTTTTCAAAAATATACATGACAAGAATTATGTTGACAATTTTCTCCGTGTTGAAAAATGGTTACATGATACACCATCTATACCTGGTGAACTGTTCAGGCAATGGATAAAAGACGTTTACCAAGAAAATCTATTAATTCAGGACAAGATGTATGTTGGAAACCAACTCGTATCTCTCAAGAATATCACAATGCCAATATTCATTCAGGTTGCAGTAGGTGATCATTTGGTTTCTCCTGAATGTAGCATGCCTCTATACTATGCAGTAGGAACTGAGGACAAAACCATGAGAATTTATCCAACTGGCCATGTTGGAATGATAGCAAGCTCATTTTCCCAAAAAAAAGTTCTTACTGAGCTTGGCCAATGGCTAAGTGAAAGATCAAAATAAAAAAGGAAAAGATTCCTTTATACTAATTTCGTGTAGGTGTCAGTGCAGAGATCCAGAATTGGAAAAGGTTCTCATTTAATCCTGTAAATGCTTTTGCATTTTCATTGAAGGTTTTGATATTTTGTTTTGTTGAATCAATTGCAGCTAATATTACCTTATTCTGAACCGATCTTGCCTTGATTACCTCTTCAGTTATATCATTTACAGCTTTTATTACTGCGGCTGGTACGTTTGTATTTATTCCAGCTTTTGTTGCAAATTCTTGCTGTAGTGAAATAACTGATTCTATTGTATTTTTCCATGCTGAAGTGTATTCTTGTTGAAGATTAGTTATTGATTGCAGGTATTGTGGTGCTGCTTTTTCAATATCATCAAAAAACTTTTCGACATTCTGTTTGTATGTTGCATAGATCTCTTTTGTGTCTTGTGTTGTCTTACTCATTATTTCACCCCCTCTTTTTGATTTTTTTCTCGATAGGAGTGATTACAACTTGAACCAGGTCTCCCTCTTTTAGCCCAAGTGCATCTCTCTCAGCTTCGGGAATCGAAATTCGTCCATTACTTCCAACCGATGTCTTAAATGCGCCCCATGACACAAACTGTGGCATTGTTTGTGCAAGTTTGAATGCACTGTCCATTGCTTTAGATTGCATACTGCCAAGATTTTCAACAAAATCAGATTGAGCTTTTGATCCCTTGCTTATGAGATCTTTTAATGTATCTACAGGCTCAAAACTTTCTGCTTTGTGCTGACTCATCATGGAACCAAATGTTTTCATAAAGTCAGCTTGTGCTTTTCCACTTTTTTGTATCCATTCTTTGAACATCTCCGTTGGATCATATTGAATATTGTTACCAGTCATTGGTTTCTATTGGTATATATGGTATTTATATCTGTTGGTAATAATTGGATATTATAACCATCTATTGGTTTAAGAAATTAAGTACAATTTGTGAAAACTTGGCTGGCTCCTCAATATGGGGTGTATGTCCACAGTTTTCCATAATTTCTAGATGACAGTTTTTTATTAAAGAAATAAAGTCATTAGCATATTTGACAGGAATCATGGTATCTTGCTTTCCCCATATAATCAGGGTTGGTGCAATAATATTTGGAAGCCTGTCTGTTATGGGTTGAGAATTTTTTAATGCAAGTAAAGTTGACATGAACGCCATTTTTGCATTTGGCTGAGTCATTCTTTTAATAAAACCTTCAATAGATTCTGCAGTAACATTCTTGGAGCCAGTCATCATTTCATATGCTGTTTTTACAGTATCATAACTTGGGTATAACGCAGCCATTGAATAAGCATCTAAGGTAGGAGTGGAGCTCTTCATTATTCCAGCAGGCGATGTTAGGACTATTTTTTCAATCATTTTACTTTGTGTTATTGCACATTCTGCCACAATTTGACCTCCAAGCGAAGTACCTACCATGTATGTTTTTCTTATATCCAAACCATCTAAAAAATCAAAAACAAACTTTGTGAAAAATTCAGGCGTATAATCAGTAGAAGGTTTGTCACTATATCCATAGCCAGGTAAATCAGGGGCTATGACACGGTATTTTTTACTAAGAATAGGCATGACTGTTGACCATCTTTCGGCAAATCCTCCAAGGCCATGAATGAGAACAATATTTCCATTCGAGCCCCCTCCTCCATCAAGATATCGGATCTTGTTTTCCCCTACTTTGATGTATTCTTCAGATATCAGACAATTCGTTCGTATATTCATGATGAGATAAATCTTTTCAAGAAGAAAAATGGGCCGAATGGGATTCGAACCCACGACCTTTCGATATCTGAAAAGATATTATCAGTCGAACGCTCCAGCCAAGCTGAGCTATCGGCCCAAGAAATTTTTCTAGTCAACGGTCATTTAAGTTTGCTGGCTTTTCCATTTGATGGAACAACCCATAGATGGATCAAAATCCTTCTCTATTTTCATTCCAGAGAGCAGTTTTTCTATGTTGTTGATCATCGTTTTTTCTGTAGCAGTATCTTCTGGGCTCATAGCATTGTCAATTCTGCCATGAAAGGCGAGCTTTCTTTCTTGATCAAATAGGAAGGGATCAGGAGTACACACAGCACCGTATTTTTTCGCAATCTCTTGTGTTTCGTCAACAAGATATGTGAATTTAATTCCCTTTTCTTTTGCAAACTTTTTCATATTTTCAAAGCTATCATCAGGATAGTTTGTTGGATCGTTACTGTTTATTCCAATCATAGTTATGTCGTTTTTGAATTTTTCATAGATCTCATTTAGCGCCTTCGTCTTTGCTTGCACATATGGACAGTGGTTGCACATAAAGACTACAAGCATGGTCTTATTTTTGAATTCAGAAAGAGTATGTTTTTTGTCATCTATTCCCAAAAGTGTAAAGTCAGGAGCCTTGTCACCTTTCTTTAAAACGACTTCTGATTTTAGTAATACCATTGAAAAAATTGTAAGAATTATACCAATAAAATCTTTGCCTGCATAAAGGCAACAATTAAAATCTACACGATTAGCATTCCATACGATGGGCTGGTAGTTCAGCGGTAGAATACCCGCCTTGCACGCGGGGGGTCAGGGGTTCAAATCCCCTCCAGTCCATCTCCTTTATTGTTCAAACAAGTCAGTATCAAAAAAACCATACTGAACAAGCTGGGATCAAGCTAGATTTAGGACAAAATAAGATCGAAACTTTGATTAAAATGGCTACAAAGAATTGACTGAATGTTACAGAATAGTAATACATTAATTTTATTTAACTTTCACTTAGTATATTGTTCGTGGAACTGTAGAAGTATTTGATAGATGGAGATCAATCCCAAACCCTCTTCATCTTACTACAGTTTCCATCTGTTTATTATAAATCCAGATAAGTTAGTGGAAGTACAATCATAACAATAAAGAAGATTAACAAATTCTAAACTAAATCTTGAATCCATTTATAATGTGTCTGTAATTAATCTCCTAAATGGTACTTGAATTTGATTCAAAAATGCTGTTATATCTTTGTATAATAACAGTGGGAATTTTTCTATTGCCAATCGAGTCAAATCCGCCAATATACCTTATAGTTGGTATTGCTATAGCACTAATAGGAACAATTTTAGTTATTATTAAAGTAAAGAAGAAATAACTTTTTATTTTAATAAAAACTAGGCTGATTTAAATTTAGATTGTGTTTTAAGTGTCTCGGCTAGTTTTGCAAATATCTCATTAACCCCTACATCGTTGAAATTAATAGTCACATTTTCTCTAATGATCTGTTTTTCAAATCTTTCTTTAATTGCAAAAATTACAGATCCCCAATGAAGTATTCCTTTTAATTTTTCTTGAATTATAGATTCTGTATCTGGTAACGCACCCATTGAAAATACAATACCGTTTGCCCAATTTATGGTAGGAATTCCGCCTCCCATGGCTCGATTTTGAGAAGCTACCATTTGAACAAAATCGTCAAAGCGGTATTCTATGATTTCATGAACTACAAGCCTTTTCCATGGTTCAATTATTATCTCCAAACTCAACTCCTGTAATAATGAAAGATGGATTTAAATACCATATTCGTTTTTTGATGGATAGGTAATTTAAAATTGCAAGATTGGGCACAAGCGGGCGTATACATTCCTTTGGCAGTAGGATTGATTCCTGGATTTGTTTACTGGTGTGTAATTACCGCTCGTAGAAGTAAAAAGTAGATCGTAAAAATCTTCATTTTCTTTTTATGTTTATTAATCAACGCAAGTTTAGTAAAACCTTCTAATCCTCATTGTTTAGATTATGATATACAGTATATGATTAATCACTAAAGTAAGATGAATGTTGTATGAAGATTGCCTTTACACTTGTCCTTCTGTTAGCATTTTCATTACTTTCATCAAATTTAGTATGGGCAGTAGGTGGTAATACTCTACCATCTGATACTAGTTTAACTGTAAAAATACCTGATACGAGCACCTATAGCTATAGGGCAGCTGATGGTACAACGGTAGTACTTGGTGAAGTTGAAAATGATAATAACTTTCCAATCACAGGTGTCACTATCGGTGTTTCATTTTTAGATCAAAATTCTAATCCCTTGGAATACAATACTGGTTCTACTTTGCTTAAAGTTATACCTGGAAACGGAAAGGCTCCATTTTCAATTTCATCAACAAAATCAGATCCTGCTATAGTAAACGTTCAAACCAAAATTGCAGGTTTTACTTCTTCCTCATCTAGACAACAGGTCCTAAACATTGTACCTGGACATTTACAAATTGCATCAAACCTCTCCCTTTCTGGAACTATAAAAAATACCGGAACAACTACCTCTTCTGGAACTAAAATTTATCTAATTTCATATGATGCATTTCAAAGAGTTGTATCTGTATCTAATACAGAACCAATTGATATTGGTCCTGGAACAACATCCAGCTTCAGCATAACATCTACCCCAAACTCACATGCAAAATTATACAAACTTGTTGCAGAATCTGATAGCTATCAGTCAACTATCACTGATGTAACAGATGTCACTGCAACATTACCAATTATGATTAGTGGTACCTTAGTTACAGATCCACATGGTAACAAATATTCCACAATACCGGTTGGGGCTCCTGTAAAAATTACAAGTGAATTAAGAAATCTTGGAAGTCAGACAACCCAAGCATATGTTTACTATGTACAAGTAAAAAATTTCGCAGGCGAAGTTGAATTTATTGGAAAATCTTCAGGTGTATTTCTTGGTGAAAGTGATAACGCAACCGTAACTTGGAATCCAACCACTGATGGACCATTTTTTATAGAGACATATGTATGGAGTTCTGATAATATTCCTCTTGCCCCATCTGGACCTATAATAAATGTGGTACTTGTGAAGTCTCAACAGAGTTAATTTAACCCACAACAAAATGTATTCATGGCAAAATTCCAGCTAGTGGCGCTTGGTGGCACATTTGATATTTTACACAAGGGTCATCTTGCTTTATTACAAAAAGGATTCTCAATTTCGTCTAAAGTTATAATTGGTCTTACTAGTGATGACCTTGCTGCAAAAAAAGGAAAGAATCTTTTACATAGTTATTTTGAAAGATATCATACTTTAGAATCAATAATAAAGAAAAATTTTCCAAACTCTCAATTTGAAATAAGCAAATTGGACAATGATTTTGGGCCTGCAGTACTAGAAAAAGAAGTAGAGGCTTTGGTTGTAAGTGAAGAAACCATAAGACAAGGTCATATACTAAATAAACTAAGACATGAAAGGCAACTGCTGCCAGTAGAAATAGTGAGCGTTCCCATGGTATTAGCAACTGATGGCAAACGCATCTCAACATCACGGATCAAGGGTTCCGAAATTGATGCTGAGGGTAACTTACGCTGAATTGACAAACAACTTTTCGAACTTTGAGTAAGTGTGCTAAAACAGAAAATTTACAGCACTAGACATTGAAAGAAATTACTGAGCAAATGTTAAGAAAAATGTCAAACGACGTCACTAATCTAAAAGAAGGCCTTAATCCTGAAAATATTGCTTTTTGGTATAAAAAAGCAATAGATGAGGCAAAAGATATGGCTCCTCCATGGCTTGTAGATAAGATAAAGGTAAAACAAGATCCTATACTTCATATGAAGTTTAACTTGGATATTTCAAAACGTGCTGTGAGATATCTGATGATGACAATAGAAAATCATATTGATGAAATGCCATATTCAACTAGACTGTATTTTCTGAAAGTTCAGGAAATACTTACAGATGAAATGAACAAGACATTGGTATAATTCATTCCTTTGTTATTTCTACTATGTTTTCAATAACTTCAGTATTTGTTATCCTGTTTGATTTTTCAACAACTGACTGAATAAAATCGGCAAAAGACTCTGCTTCTAATTTATCTCTTAAAAGAATACTATGTGCTGATTTGTCCTTTAGTGATACAATAATTTCATTATCTATAATCTCCAAAATACCTGAAACAAAAGTCTCTTTGTTGTCTTTTACATAAATAAGACTAGATAGTTTCTGGGCTTCATACTTGTCTTCACAAATGATTCTTTTTTTCATTTTATCATTCAAACAAAAATTTTTCTACTTGATCTTTTGCTTTTTCTCGTTTCTTTTTAAACTCTGTGATGAAAGGCTTTGTTGCCTCTTTGAGATCACACTTGCATTCTCCACATAAAAGATCCCCACCTTTACACTTTCTTGCCCTTTCATCAGATTCTTTCTCAGATTCAAAAAAGTATCGCAGATACCAAAAAACAGGACAGATGCTAAAATTCGCTCCTAGTTTACGTTGCAATTCAACAGTTGGTTGTCCACCTGTAAATGAATTTGATATTTTTTTATCAATTATTTCATCACTATCTGTTGTAAAGATGGCGGTTTCTGGTATAGATGATGACATTTTTCCTTTCATACCAAGACCAGGAAGAAACTTTGAATGAATCTGAGCTGGTTTTGGATATCCCATCTTTTCTGCAATGTCTCTAGTAACTCGCCAGTATGGATCTTGATCAATAGCAGCGGGAATTAGCACGGGCGTAGGTTTTCCCTCTAAAACTGATGGAAGAAAACACGGTGCTGCCTGAATTGGTGGAAAGCCAATCATGCCAATATTTGTAGAATTTTGAAAACCGAACACCGCCTTAACGGTCGAATATGTTATTCTTTTTGCAATTTCAAGTGAAATAGGATATATTTTTTTGATGTCCTTAGTATCGATGAGAATTTTTGTTTTTTTAGCGTCAAAGCCTACTGCAATTATGTCTAAAATATTCTCTTTTGTATACTTTGATACATCATCAAATGATTTTTCATCACTATAGAGAAATTTTTCATCATCAGTAATTTGGAAAATTAAGTTTACATTGAATTTATCTTGTAGATATTTTGTAAAGATCCAAGGAAGTAAATGCCCCATATGAATTAGACCTGATGGACCTCGCCCTGTATAAAGATAGAATTTGTTTCCCTTTTCATATTCAGTTAAAACCTTATCCAAATCTCTATGACTAAAAAAGTATCCTAGTTTCAACATTGGATGCAATTCACCAGTAATTTTTTCTATCTTTCTTTGTAATTCAGGTGAAATTTTTTCAGTTCCAAATTTTTGTACAAGTTTTTCATAGTCAACGTCACCCTCAACACTCCAAGGAGTAACTGTGAATTCGTCAACTGACATTCATCATTCAGTTAGGTTAAGGTTTAAAAAGTCTTTTTGGCTCTTTGTGATAATGTCACAAGTTCTTCATCCAATAGAACAAAAGCTTCTCAAATCATTACTTGAAAAACAAAACTTAACACCAGAAGATCTTTGTGAAAAAACACAATTATCTATAGATCAAGTGAGACGCGGTATTGAGTGGCTTAAATTCAAAGAATTAGTTCAAGTTAATGAATCTGAGAAAAATTTTGTTGCTCTAGGGAAAATGGGAAATGAAGCATTTGAGAAGGGATTGCCAGAACGACAACTTGTTAATTACCTCAAATCAATAGATGGTTTTTCTTGTGAAATGAGTCAAGCAAAAGGCCAATTAAAAAATGAATTTAGTCCTGCTATTGCAAATGCAAAGAAAAATGGTTGGATAGAAATTTATGAAAATAGGATTTTACTTAAAGGATATCATGATACTACCCCTGAAGAAAGAATACTCAAATTAATTGCTTCAAAAAATCCTGCAGTATCTTCAATAGATGAAATAGGAGATAAGAATACACTTGACTTGCTAAAAAAAAGACCTGAATTTCTTACTTTTACTTTTACAAAATATACTACAGTAAATCTTACTGAGAAAGGAATAGAGACAGCAAAGAACGTATCAAGTGTTGCTGATGTTCTTGTAAGAGCAATTGATGTAGAATCTCTCGCGCCTACGGTTTTTGCTGCAAGATCTCATCCACTTCAAGATGTAATTAATGAAGTAAGAGAAATTTTCATTGGACTAGGATTTACAGAAATTGTTGGTAATCAAACTCAATCTAGCTTTTGGAATTTTGATGCACTTTTTACCCCACAGGATCATCCTGCAAGAGAAATGCAAGACACATTTTATCTTAAGGGACTACATGCAAAAAACATTGGTACTAAAAATCAAATATCAAATGTATCTCAAGTGCATAAAAAAGGATGGAGATATAACTGGAAACTAGAAGAATCTAAAAGATTAGTTTTACGTACTCATACTACATGTGTAACAATAAAAGAGTTGGCAGATAACAGACCTGAAGAAGCCAGAATATTTTCTATCGGTAGAGTTTTTAGAAACGAAAAAGTCAGCTACAAACATCTAGTTGAGTTTAATCAAGTAGAGGGAGTGGTAGTTGGTAAGAATGTCTCATTGAGAGATTTGATGGGATTACAAAGGGAGTTTTATTTGAAGATGGGCATGAAAAAAATAAAATTTTGGCCTACTTTCTTTCCTTACACTGAACCATCTTTACAATCAATGGTGTATAATGAAAAGCTCGGAAAATGGGTAGAGCTTTTTGGTATGGGTATTTTTAGACCTGAGGTAACAATTCCACTTGGAATAAAAAATCCAGTTCTTGCTTGGGGTGGAGGAATTGAAAGAATTGCAATGCTCAAATTTGGATTGGATGATGTCCGTGAACTTTACAACAACAACCTTGGTTGGTTGAGGAATGTATCAAAATGCCAGTAGTTACTTTATATTTTGATAGGATTACAAGCATCCTTGGCAAAAAAATCTCAAAAGAAAAAATCGTCTCAACATTGCCTTTTATTGGATTGGATATTGAAGAAGAAACAAAAAATTATGTTAACGTGGAATACAGTCCTAATAGACCAGACTATTCAACAGATTATGGAATAGTATCTAGTCTGCAAGGTCTTCTTGGAATAAAAACCGGCATGCCAAAACTAAAAATCAAAAAAGGAAAAGATGCCATAATAGTAAATCCATCTGTGAGAAAGATAAGACCGTTTGTAACAGCTATAGCGGCAAAAAATGGAAAGCTTGACGATGAAACAATACAGCAGATTATTGTCATGCAAGAGGATCTTCATAATGGAATTGGAAGAAGAAGAAAAAAGACATCCATAGGCATACATGATTTAGATAAAATTTCATTTCCATTAACATATACAACAACTAGCAAGAATCACAAATTCATTCCTCTTGAATCATCACAAGAAATGACCATAAATGAAATTCTCAAGAAAGATGAAACAGGTATAAAATATGGACATTTGGTAAAAAACTCTGAGAAAGCTCCAGTTATCTTAGATTCAAATGGTCATACGATATCATTCCCACCAATAATAAATTCAGAACGAACAAAGATTTCAAAAAATACTAAAAATATACTAGTAGAAATTACAGCAATTGAAAAAAATGCTGCCGAAGATACTCTTGCAGTAATAGCAAACATACTTCAGGATGCTGGTTTTGAACTCTTTTCTATAAAAATTAGTGGCGCTAATAACTCTACTCCATTACTGAAACCCCGAATTATGATTCTTGATACGGAACTAGTAAACAAAATACTTGGCATAAAAATTTCAATATCTAAAATGGTGTCTGCACTTAGAAAAAGCAGATTAGATGCTCAAGGAAAAGGAAAAAAAATTGTTTGTACTATTCCTCGATATAGAACAGATATTTTTGGACCAATGGACCTTATTGAAGAAGTGGCCCTTGGATATGGTATAGAAAACTTTGAACCAACAATTCCTGAATCTATTTCTGTTGGTCAGAAAAATAAAGTTACAACTACATTAGATTCAATAAATTCAGTAATGATTGGTCTTGGATATTCTGAAGTAATGAATCTCGGTCTAGTTAGTCATCGTGTCTTGTATGATTATACAAAAAGAGATGCATCTAAGATTATCTCAGTTAGCGATTCTAAAAGTCAGGAGCATAACATACTACGTGACGCTATATTGCCTGGTCTAATTGATACTTTATCTAGAAATATTCATGAACCATATCCTCAAATGCTATTTGAAACTGGCACTGTATTCTTAAAAAACAATGATGAAATTAAAGAAGAAATCCATCTTGCATGTGTTAGTGCCCATAATGATGTTAGCTTTACAGAAATAAAATCAGTTTTACAGTCTTTTCTTAAAACAACATTTGGTCTAGAATGTAAAACCATCACTTCTTCAAACTCGATGTTTATTGAAGGTAGAAGTGCGGACATATTTGTTAACAACAAAATTGGTGAAATTGGAGAGTTTCTTCCTGAGATAACTGGTAATTTCAAGTTGAGAGTGCCAATTGCAGGTTTTGAGATAAGACTTACTGGATTATATTAAACGAATAACAAATTATTTTTGCCCCAAAAGCACGCAGACGGACTGGTATGATAAAACATGATTTTTGGTCCACCCAGCCGTGCGACATGGGCACCCCGGTACAAGAACAAGATGAGGGTTGGCTAATGCTACCAATGATTTTTTGTGGGTCAGAACCGGGGAACATTTACTAATTTTTATTTGATAAATATTGTAAAATGATTTTCAATATTTTTCATATTTTATTGTTCAATTTTTTGTCTAATTATAAATAAAATGAAGTTTTTTGTATTTGTACTCCATCAAAACTTCCGATAGATCTATTGATATATTTGCGTTGTATAGGTACTATATGGCAACTGCATATGTGTTAATAAATTGCGAACTTGGTTCTGAAGAAGCAATTATCAGCCAGTTAAAAGCAATTCAGGGTGTCAAAGAAGTACATGGTACCTTTGGTGCCTATGATATTTTGGCCAAAATAGAATCGCCAACAGTAGAAGCCCTAAGAGAAGTAATAACTTGGAAAATTCGTAAAATCGAAAAGATCCGTTCTACTCTAACGTTGATGGGAATAGAAGGCCAAAGTTAACTTATTCCACTTTTTGTGGATTAAGTAATAAATAATTCATCTCATGAACTGAATTATTTTCGAATTTACTGCTAACCGTTTCTTTTTTTATTCATTATTTTATGATGCATCTTAATGCAAAGACCTTTTAATTATAATGTAATTTTTGCAAATATGTTAATACATTTTATTTTTCTTGTAAAAGAAGATGAATTGGAAAAAAGATCTTGGGAATTTGAATATATATCAAAAATGGCACAATTTTATAAAAAATGGATTGCAGAGACTTTCTCAATACAAGTAAATGTGCTTTCAGATCAAATGATAGTAAGATCTGGACGTTCTTTTAGTTTGGTTAACATTCCGGCTCTTGTAGAAGATCATAGAAAAAGAGGAGAGGATGTTTTTCATTTTTATTTGACATATTTTAGGCCGTTGTGGACAGATTGTACATGTGAAGGATATTTTGCTGAAAACTTTGGTATGGTTTGGTGGGAAAAAAATGATAAAAAAGACGACATTTCATTTCTAATGGATAAAAACTGTGTCAAAGTCTCGCACGAACTTGCTCATGAGTTTTTAAGACAATCTGGTTACAAAAATTACAAGGAACTTGTGCATGATGTATGGGACAAGCACCTTTTTGCGTCACTACCTTTTGAATATTATAATGAAAATTTTGTAAAGACTAGCAAACAACCAATTTTTGCAACAATTGATGCATCAGGCTTTCGGTTATAGTAGCATCACCAGTTTCTTTTAATCTCAAAACTTCCTATTGAATTAATGTTAAGTTGCAGGGGGGAATGTAAAACTAAGTTTAAACCATCTCTTGGAAAAACTATCGTTCGTTATATGGATGGACAAAAAAGATGCAGTGTTTGCGGTGTGTATTTTAGGTGGGATGGTACAAAATGCCCATGCTGTAGTGCGGTATTACACGTTAGACCACGACATTCTAGGGCAAAAGAAAAGTATTATGAAAAAGATGCCATAAAATGGCTGTAAAAGACTATAAGTAGGTCTTGGAAATTTTTTTTATGCCAGAATTCATATGCCCAGATTGTGGGCAAAAATTATTTCATGAAAATGAAACCACTTTAAGTATTGAAAAACAAGTACATACAAAATTCTGTTCAGCTAAAAAAGCTCACTAGCACTTTGTTACAGAATAGATTCTGTTTTCAAAACTTGCTGTTTTAAAGTCTATTTTATTTTCTGGATCTTTTTTACGAGATTTGCTTAGTTTCTCCAAGTTCACTAATGCTTCACCATCAAAACCTACTGAAGATCCGAAAATTCCGTCTGTTAAAAGATTTCCATGTTCACCTTTCTTTATATCATCGACAATTTCATAGAATTTTATTGCCTCTTTTTTGGATGTTGGGCCACCAGTTGATTTGTTAAAGCCAACAGCAATGTACATGCCATTATTTTTTACAGCCACTGGTACTTTGTGAACTTTACCTGATACACCAGGAATTTTTTCATTAAGTAAAATCTCACACTTGTGGAACATGCTTGATATGTAAGCAAAAAAGCGATAATTTGCATAAAGACCAGAGGCGTCTTCAGCACAATCAACAAAAACTCTATGAAGCAATTCGAGAGCAGTGTCATTCATACTCTGCAGGCGATCTTCAATTCTGCCCTTTTTAATAAGTTCAGAATTACAATCCAGTGCCACTTTTTCTAGAATGAAATGTGGTAGATTGTAGTTTTTCAGCGTGGAAACATATGTACCAGTTTTGGATCCGCCAAAACTTGGAAAATTACTGCGACTCAATAATAGTTACCTCCAATACATTTTATATTAACTTCAAATATCCCCACTACGATCAAAACTTCTATAGATGCTTTTAGCTTATAACTGTTATCTAAAATAAAAAATAAAATGGTGGGGCCGACCGGAGTTGAACCGGCGACACACGGGTCACTACAGCTCCAAACTGTACATCATCCTTTCGTCAGTGAAGCTAGTTGAACCACTGGAGCCCTTAGCGGTGATCATGTGATCTATCCTGTCGCCATGCCAGGCTAGGCTACGACCCCACGTAATGAACATAAAACCACTCGAATTTTAATTTACTTGACCGCCGAAGATTTATTTGTTATAAGACCGACTAATTTGTTAGTGTGATTTTGTCCAAATTTATCTTAACCATTTCAACTAATTTGCTGATAACGCTAAATTATGAAAAGAGAAAACATTAAGAAATGAACCTAATTTTGTGTAGGAAAATCTAAAATGGTAAAACCAGTTATGCTTTTGCTTGGCGCCATTCCTGTGCTGGTGGCTATTTTTTTCATAATACCACAACTCATCAGACCAGAAGTTTCAACATCTGCAGTAAATTCTGACGATGTAATTTCTATAGAATATGATAAACAACATTTAAAGAAAGTATCATTTGGATTGACTGAAAGTCTAGGTGCTGATAAAACGGAGGTTCTTACCATACCAAATGACGGAGAAACAACTTATCAAGTCACAGAAAATGGATATTCTGCACCTGAAGTAAAATACCAACTAGAAAAATCAGAATTAACAAAACTGACAGCTTTGATTAAAGAAACTGGATTTACAGAAATTCCTTCCGATTCTTTTCCTGTGAAACCAGAGGTACAAGAATATGACAAATTTGGTCTGCAAGTTACATTAAACGGTAAATCAGTTAATCTTCATTGGGCTGAACAAAATGCAAGTCAAGTCTTCATTCCTCCTATTGTAACCCAAGTTCAATCTGAACTTGACGGAATAATTGCAGAAATAATAAAATAAATAGATCTCGCAAGGATCATCTTTCATGATACCGCTTTCTGGTGATATTGCAGACACAAAAGGAACTATCAAGGAAAAAATAGAGTCATATTCCATTAAACGAGGAACATCTACACTTAAACGCGGATTTGCACACATGTTGAAAAATGGAGTTGTAATGGATGTTACAACTGTTGAACAAGCGCAAATAGCTGAAGATGCAGGAGCAGTTTCTGTAATGGTTTTAGATAAACTTCCATCTGATGTAAGAAAAGCTGGAGGAGTTGCAAGAACTGCAAGTATTCGAGTTATTGAAGAAATTATGGATGCAGTAACAATTCCTGTAATGGCAAAATGTAGAATAGGACACGTTTACGAAGCTATGGTTTTACAAGAAACAGATGTTGACATGATTGATGAATCTGAAGTTTTGACTCCTGCTGATGAATTCAGGCATATTTGGAAATGGGATTTTACCACGCCATTTGTAAATGGTGCAAGAAGTCTTGGTGAAGCTCTTAGAAGAATAGAAGAAGGTGCAGCAATGATTAGGACAAAAGGTGAACCTGGAACAGGAAACGTGGCAGAAGCGGTAACTCATATTAAAAATGTAAACACCGAACTTCGAAAGATAAAATCAATTTATGATTCTGGTGATGAACAAGATTTGGTTAGTGCTGCAAGGGAAATGAAAGTCTCATATTCTCTAATAGAAGAAACAGCAAGTCTCGGAAGGCTGCCAGTTGTCAATTTTGCAGCTGGTGGAATATCAACACCTGCTGATGCTGCCTATCTTATGACACTTGGATGTGATGGAATTTTTGTTGGCTCTGGAATATTCAAAGCAGAAGATGCTAAAGAACGAGCACAAGCTATAGTTCTTGCAACTACGTTTTGGGAAGACCCTGATAAAGTAAAAGAAGCTCAAAAGATGATAGATGAAAGACAATCTATGCTAGGTCTTGATACCAAAAACCTAGAACTTAGGATGCAAGAGCGTGGAAGTACAGCATGAATGGGCTTAACATTGGAGTACTTGCCGTTCAAGGTGATGTTGCAGAAAATATAATGGCAACAAAAATGGCTATGGAAGAACTTGGTATTGAAGGGATCGTAAATGAAATAAAAAACCCAGAACAAATTTCTGATCTTGACGGTTTGATCATTCCAGGGGGAGAAAGTACAGTAATAGGAACACTTTCTCTAGTAAACGGGTCTCTAAAGAAGATAAAAGAAAAAATTGCTTCTGGCATGCCTGTTTTTGGAATTTGTGCTGGTCTCATACTGCTCTCAAAAAAAGCAAAAGACCGAGTAGTAGGTGAGATGGATCAACCACTCTTAGATTTGTTAGATGTAAAAATTGAACGAAATGCATTTGGAAGACAACGTGATTCTTTTGAGTCAGAAATCTCAATGGAAAAGATAGGGGTTCCCAAATTCCAAGGGGTCTTTATCAGAGCACCTTCAATTATGGAAATTGGACACAACGTGGAAATAATATCAAAATTTAATGAAAAAATAATTGCAGTAAAACAAGGGAAAATTCTTGGTACATCATTTCATCCCGAATTAACAGATGATCTTTCATTACACAAATATTTTGTGAATCTTGTTAACGAAAAAAACTAGCAAAATAACTAATAGATTAAATTTTTGAAAAACAATTTTTTGATATTGTTTGTAACTATAAATTGTAGATGATTCCAGTATATGTTATGGAAATAGAAACCACACCTGAACTTGTATCACGTGTTTATAAAAAAAGTGAAGAAAATATTTCCAAATATAAAAAGAAGGTAAACAGTGCACTTACACTTACTGAGAAGATCCTTATAGGACACTTGGAAGAATTAGTAGAAGAGGACAATTTACAGAGAGGTAAGAGTTATGTCTATTTAGGACCTGATAGAGTGGCCTTACAAGATGTAACTGGGCAGATGGTTGTTTTACAGTTTATGCAGTCAGGATTGAAAAGAACTACACTTCCAACAACAGTCCACTGCGATCATTTGATTCAAGCTAGAATTGAAGGTGTGGTTGATACCTTGGTTGCTCTTGATGAAAATAGTGAAGTGTACAAGTTTTTGGAATCGGCCTGTAGTAAATACGGGATGGGTTTCTGGAAACCTGGAGCTGGTATAATCCACCAAGTTGTTCTTGAAAATTATGCATTTCCAGGAGGTCTTATGATTGGAACTGACTCTCATACCCCAAACGCTGGTGGTCTTGGAATGCTTGCCATAGGTGTTGGTGGGGTAGACGCAGCAGAGGTTATGGCTGGACTTCCTTGGGAACTTTTGTATCCAAAGCGAATTGGAGTTTATTTGAAAGGTGAGCTTAACGGATGGACTGCTCCAAAAGATATTATTCTATATGTGGCAGGAAAACTTACAGTTTCTGGTGGAACTAATGCAGTCATTGAATATTTTGGACCAGGTACAAAATCAATCAGTTGCACCGGAAAAGCAACAATAACGAACATGGGAGCTGAGATAGGTGCTACATGTTCCATCTTTCCATATGACAAAAGAATGGAAACTTATCTTAGAGTTACGAATCGTGGAAAGATTGCAGATCTTGCAAATCAGAACATGTACTTGCTTACTCCCGATCCTGAAGTAGAACAAAATCCAGAAAAATATTTTGATCAAATAATAGAGATAGATCTTTCACAACTTGAACCTAATATTGTAGGACCGCATACTCCTGATCTTACCAGACCTATTTCTCAGTTGGCAGACGACGTCAAGAAAAATAACTATCTTGATAATATTTCAGTGGCTCTCATAGGAAGTTGTACTAATTCCTCTTATGAGGATATGTCAAGAGCTGCCAGCATCGCAAAGCAAGCAAAATTAAAAGGAATAAAAGCAAAAATTCCACTTCTTGTTACTCCAGGCTCAGAACAAATACGAGCAACAATAGAACGTGACGGTCAAATGGATTCTCTAAAAGCAATTGGAGCTACTGTTCTTGCAAATGCTTGTGGACCATGCATAGGACAATGGAGTAGACCAGAATTAAAAAAAGGAGAACCAAATACCATAGTCACATCCTATAACCGAAATTTCCCAGGAAGAAATGATGGAAGAAGAGAAACAATGAATTTCATTGGCAGTCCAGAGTTAGTAATTGCCTTGGCTCTTGGAGGAAAACTCTCATTTAACCCACTAAAAGACTCGCTAATTGCATCAGATGGTTCTGAATTCAAACTTCAACCTCCATCAATAGCACCAGAAGTACCACCTAATGGATTCAAAAATACCGAAGGCATCTATGTTCCACCATCAAAAAATCCTGATAGCGTTGAAGTTATAATAAATAAAAATAGTATCAGACTACAAAAACTGGAACCTTTTACAAAATGGGATGGAAATGATTTTCAAGATCTTCCAGTGCTGATAAAGACAAAAGGGAAAACTACTACGGATCATATTTCTCCTGCAGGTCACTGGCTTACATTTCGAGGTAATTTGGATAAGCTTAGTGACAACATGTTTCTTGGCGCAGTCAATGCTTTTGATGACGAAGTTGGTAAAGCAAAAAACATGATCAATGGAAAAATAGAACCGATTCCACAGATAGCAAGACAGTATAAACAAAATGGCATAAAATGGATTGTAATTGGTGATGCTAATTATGGAGAAGGAAGCAGTAGAGAACATGCTGCAATGACTCCTAGGTATCTAGGATGTGCCGTAGTTATTGCAAAAAGTTTTGCACGAATACATGAAACTAATTTGAAAAAACAAGGAATACTCGCTTTAACTTTTGAAAATCCCAATGATTATGAAAAAATAAGAGAATCTGATAAAATTAGTATTGTGGGTCTAAGCAACTTGGAACCTGGAAAACCAGTAAAATGTTATCTAAATCATGCAGACGGAACAAAAGAAGAGATAATGCTTAAACATTCTTACAATAAATTTCAAATAGACTGGTTCAAAGCAGGGTCTGCTTTGAATATTCTAAGACAAAAAGAACACCAGTAAATTCAAATATTTTGAAGACATTATTGTTACATGAGGTTAATTCTCACCCTCGAGATTTATTGTAGTGCAAAATCTAGAACAGTACAGAATTCGTTCAATTTTTGTGGTTATCATGCTAGACGAAAAATTTGATCCTAATGCACTTTACAACAGAGTAGTACACTACTATATTGATAAAAAAGGATATTCAAAAGAAAAAGCAAATGCTATTGCTCAAAAAGTGGTGGAAAGAGAAAAGACACGAAGGATTTGTAAAAATATAAAATGTAAACATCCAATGGATGATCACATCAGAACTCAGGAAACATGTCTTGTCTTAGATTGTGATTGTAGACACTTTGTTAGTTAAATCTTGAGAATGATCTTACCAAATTGATTGCTTTGTTCCATCTTTTCATGCGCCTGTCTTGCATCTTTCAATTTATAGATGCTATCGATTAATGGTTTTATTCTTTTTAACTTCATAAATTTATGAAGTGAAACAAGCTGGGATTTTGTTCCAAGATAAGCTCCAATAATACGTGCTTCTTTACTATAAAATTCACGTATGTTTATGGTAGCTTCTGATCCAGTTGTTGTTCCACATGCTAGCATCTTTCCATCTACTTTTAATACATTAAGACTAACTGGCCATGTCTTTGTACCTACATGATCTATTACAGCATCCACACCTTCATTTTTTGTGTATTTGAGAACCTCGCTACTGATATCTGATTTACTTCTATCTATGACATGATCTGCACCTAACTTTTTTGCTTGGTTTATTTTTTTCATATCTGATGCAATTGTGATTACTTGAATTCCTTTTGCTTTTGCTAAAAGTATTGCTGCAGAGCCTACTCCACTATTTGCACCCCAAATTAACATGCTATCATTTTTTTTACAATTTGACTTTTCTAACATGTTCCATGCAGTTAGATAGGATACATTAAGTGCACACACTTCTTCATTTGAAAACCAAGACGGTTTTTTTACTATATTTTGATGTGGAACTTGGATAAATTCTGCATATCCTCCTTGATGCATGCCAAATCCGCCTATAATTGAATATGAAACTCTTGGAACACCGCTTTCTACTGCAGGATATACTACTACCTTTTCATTTTTTTTGAAACTTCCAAAACCGTCTACCAAAGTACCGCAAATATCACAACCTAAAATATGTGGAAATGAAATTTTTTTCCCAGGTAGCCCATTTCTAACCCATATGTCTAGGTGATTTACTGCACAATAATCCACTTTAACAATCACATGGCCTTTTTTTGGAGTCGGATTCTTTACCTCTTCATATGACAATACATCAGGACCACCATGTTTCCTAATGACAACTGCCTTCAATGCTAATTGTTTACAAAATACCTATTTAAAGAACACATAATATTGTAAATTTTTATCATGTTCAATTCTTGTTATATTCCTTAACACTTGATTAGCTAATTTTACAATGATCAAATTTTATCTGTGAATATTTAATTCTGTTTTCTTGCGCGAAATTAGAATAAAGATAAGTGAAAAAGATTATCTAGATTTTCTAAAAGCATCTAATGGGCATAATCTAACAATAGAAGAAAAAGATTCTTGAAATTATCAACTATTATATAATACTAGAAAGAAAAAGAATGAAGTTAGAGAAAATGAAGATCAGATTCAAACCTCTGACATAAGAGAATGTTTAGTATTATTTTTTTAATAAGGACATTTATTTAAAACAAAAATTGTATAAAATTATTGGACATATTCAAGAAGAATGATAGATCAGTACTGTTAGGATATGGTTCTGTATTGTTAGCATCTGCACTTTTTGGCTCTGTTCCTACTATTGCAAAACCGATAACATCTGACATCAATATTTTGTTACTTTCTTCAATGGCATATCTCATAACGGCACTTACGTTTACACCATTAGCAAAAAGAGCGAAGATACAAATTCGAAAAAAGGACTATGGATTATTGATAACAGTAGCGATTTGTGGTGCCGCAATAGCCCCGTATTTGTACTTTGTAGGGTTGAATCAAACCACTGCCTCAAATACATCGCTTTTATCAAATGCCGAGATTGTATTCACAGTACTTCTAGCATTACTCTTCTTTAAAGAAAAACTAAAACCAATTGGTTTTATTGCAATAGGATTAGTGTTATTTGGAGTAACTATTATCACAACTAATTTTCAATTTTCAGGTTCATTATTACAGCTAAATACAGGTAATTTTCTTATTCTTGGATCAACTTTGTTGTGGTCTTTGGATAATAATTTGAGTAGAATTCTATCAACTAAAATAGACACTGCAAAGCTTGTACAATTAAAATCTGTTATTGGTGGTGCAGTATTGCTTGGTGTAACATTTCTGTTACATGTAAACTTAGAAGTTAATCCAACACAGATACCGTATATTGTACTCATTAGTGTTGTAGGCTTTGGTGGATCGCTTTACTTTTTCTTACAAGGTCTAAAAAGAATTGGTACTATCAGAACGATCACAGTATTTTCTTTATCCTCGGTGTTTGGTATTGTATTTGCATTTACATTTTTACATGAGCAAATAAGCATCTACCAAATAATTGCAATTGCAATTATGTTAAGCGGTATCTACTTGATAAACAGACAAGAAAGTGTAAAGGAAAAACAAGAACATCAAAGTTTTGGTTTGTAAAATCTTCCTAATATATTAAAATATTATTTTAGATTATGCATAGCTTGCAAATCTTTTGCAAAAGGTGCTAGGTTGGTAGGAATCGGTATGTTAATTGAATCCTTTAGGGACAAACCTGCCTCTTTTTTCTTATTCCATGTGTTTGAATTAAATTCTAGAATTTCCTTTGTGAAAGTTGTCCAATCTTCATAATCTTCTTCTTTGACAAATTTTTCATTGTGTATGGTTTTATCAGAATAGAGGTTTTGCCATAGATAATCTGTGATAAAAGGAGTAATTGGAGCAAGTAAAAGCAAAACTGTGGAAAGTACCTTGTGAAGTGTGAATATGGCACCATCTCGTTCTTCCTCTGAAAAACCAGTTCCGTACGCACGCCCTTTTGTCATTTCTATATAATGTGCCGCAAAAAGATTCCAAGTAAATTCTCGTATTGCAGTAGCAGGAATGAAAAAGTTGTATTCGTTATAGCCTTTTTTGCATTCTATTATTAATTTGTCCAATTCTGATAAAATCCAGCTGTCAGCAGGACTAATCTTTCCTGATTTTAAAACTGAAAAACCAGAAAGAAATCTGGAAATATTCCAAAGTTTACTGAGAAACTTTTTAGTTGTTTCAATTTTTTGTTCTGAACATCTAAAATCATATCCCAAATTAATTTCACTTGCACTCCAAAATCTAAAAGTATCTGCTCCAAATTTTTGTATGATTGGTAATGGATCCACAACATTTCCTTTGCTTTTACTCATTTTTGTTCCGTGCTCATCTACACCATATCCCATTATCCATGCTTCAGACCAAGGTGCCTTACCAGTAAGTTGTTCGCATCTTAGTATGGTATAGTAGAGCCAAGTTCGAACAATGTCTTTTGATTGCGGTCTTAGAGTTGCAGGATATGTTTTTTTGAAAAATTCATCATCTTGTTTATATTTTGAAACAAAGAGTGGTGAGACACTAGAATCCATCCATGTATCAAAAGTTCTATCTTCACCAACGAAATCGCTTGAATCACATTTTGCACATTTTGGTATTGGTGAAGGATCTTTCCATGGTTGATAATATCTTCCAGGTTCTGGTACATGAGGCTCAGAACATTTTGCACAATACCATATGGGAATCTCAGTACCATAGAATCTTCTTCTTGAAATTGGCCAGTCTATTGCGATAGAATCTAGCCAATTCATGAGAATTTGTTTATGCATGGGTGGATGAAAGATGATTTTTGAGCCTATTTCTCGAATTTTTGGAACTGCATCCATCTGTTTGAGGTAATATTCCTCCAGGGGTATAATCTCAATAGGAATTTTGCTTCTTTCAGAAACAGGAGTACGGTGATTGATGTTATCGATTTTTTCTACAATTCCTTGATTTTGCAAATCTTCAATTATTTTTTCTCTGGCTTGTTTTACTTTTAATCCTGCATATGGCCCTGCCACATCTGTCATTCTACCATCCTTTCCAATTGCAATTATTTCTTGTAACTTTAGCTCTCTGAAAAGCGCAACATCATTTTGGTCACCATAACTACAAACCATAACGGTTCCAGATCCAAACTCTTTTTCTGCAGATGGATGTGTTCTAATCTCAACTTCTCTATTAAATAAAGGGATTATGACTTTCTTACCAACTATACCTGCATATCTCTCATCTTCTGGATTAACAATTATGGTTTGACATGCACACAAAAGTTCTGGTCTTGTACTTGCAACTGGTATGGTTTCATCATCGTCTTTAATTTTAAATTTCATGTACGTTAACTTTGTTGGAATTTCTACGTACGTTATCTCCGCATCTGCAATTGTGGTGCCTGTTACCCAGTCATAATTGGTTGGTCTATTTGATAGATATATCGCCCCTTTTTTCCAAAGCTCAATGAAAGTTGTTTGTGTAAGAGTACGATATTCTTTTGAATCTGTTCTATAATAATTAGAAAAATCACCACTTAGTCCAAGGCTTGTCATTATTTCAATCATCTCTGATTCAAGATCATCTAATGCGTTTGAGCACATCTTCAAAAATTCAGCTCTATCAGTTTCTCGCATTCTGATGTTGTATTTTTTTTCAGTATACATTTCAACAGGCAAGCCGTTTCTATCTATTCCAATTGGAAAAAGGACATTCTTGCCTGTCATTCTTGCCGTCCTTGCAATCATGTCTATCTGTGCATAATGAGCTGCAGCGCCTATATGCCATGGTCTTCCAGATGGATATGGAGGCGGTGTATCTATTACGAAAATGTCTCCTTCTGGATGAAAATCATAAAGGTGAGAGTCTTGCCATTGTTTTAGAATATCTTTTTCAATCTCTGGATTCCATGCAGTCTCTTTAATCTTAGGTTCCATGTCAGGATTTTGATATGTGTGATAAAATATGGGCTCCTTTGTTATATCCTTCGTAGATATAGACACCCACTGCCTCAATATTTTCTGGCATTTTAGGTATTAGGAGCTTAATTATTTCTGTAGAAAGATTTTCTACTGTTGCTTCGCCTTCAAGCAGATAGGTCGTATTTTTTGGGACCTGTAAATCAAACATGCCTTTTGGACCATCAAATGTAATTTTGTAGTGTATGTTGTCCTCTTTTATGAGATATTTTTTATTTATAAAAAATTTATGATCTAAAATAGAAATTATTTCTTTTATGATTTTTTTTGCTTCTCCAAAATCAATGAGAAGATTGTTTTTCATTTCCCCCACTAGCTCAACCATTACAGAAGATGTATGACCATGAAGTATGGAGCATTTCTCAACTAGGGGAAGAATATGTGCATAATCAAACGCAAATGAGGGATCTTCCATGAATATGGATCCTGTCTGAACTTCTTTTGTCTTGTATAGTATTACGTCATCAAGTTCTTTTATTCTTGCTGCATAATTTGGATGACCCATGGCAATTATTTTCTTATCTGGAAAATTGTTTTTCAATTCTTTGTATTTTATAATGTCTTTTTCGCTGTCTATTACTTCAATAAGACCTTTTTCAGTCTTAAAATCTACAGAAATATTTTTTCCATCTTTAAGAGATAATTTGTAATCATATTCATATTTTACATCTAAAAAGGAAAGCATCTCTGCAATAGAAAGCTCTGTCCTAGTTCTCAAAAGATTGCCTTTTCTATCAGTATATCTGAAATCAGAATCCAAAACTGCTGAACCACTTGCCATTTTGGAAAATTTGGTATCACTCTGTATATAAATTCTGTACAGAATTCAAATAAAAAATTATGAGTTTATTCTCTGTAAGGTGTACTATGACAAAGAATTGAGAGTTTTTGCGAGGTCTATGTCATTCTGGGTTATACCACCAGCATCATGAGTGACAAGATCTACCTTCAATTTATTATAAACATTAAACCATTCTGGATGGTGATTCATCTTTTCTATATGTAATGCGGCAGTTGTCATAAAACCAAACGCTTCAATAAAACTCTTAAAAGTGAATTCTTTGTGGAGTTTCCCATTTACTACATTCCATCCAGGCAAATTTGCCAATTCATTTCTTATCTGTTCATCAGATAACTTTGCTATTGTCATAATACCATTTAGTATAACAGTTATTTAACTATCAAAGTAACCGCAACTCACTTAGGAAGGTTTTTTCATCTGATACAAAATGGCTAATCTTGTATCTGAACTTTATAATCAGATTACCAAATCCATCCAAAATACTGTTAAGGATAAAAAAATCGGTATTGCTTTTTCTGGAGGAGTAGATAGTACACTTCTTGCAAAAATGTGTGTTGATCTTGGTTATGATGTAACTCTGTTGACTATTGGATTTGAAGACTCTCACGACATTATGTTTTCACAGGAAATATCAAAAATACTTGGATATGATCATAAAATTGAAAAAATAAAATTAACAAATTTTTCCAAAGTTTCCAAAGAAATACAGAAAATAATTAAAACAGATAATTTATCTTGGATTGAAAACTGTATTGCGTTTTACTATGTATCGAATCTGGCAAAACGTTATGATATAAAAAAAGTAATTACTGCAAATGGAGTAGATGAGCTATTCTGTGGTTACAACGCATATAGAAACGCAATAAAATCAGGAGAACCACATGTAATGAAACTTATGGAATCAAAACTTGAAAACGAAATAAAAATGATGAAAGCAATTAACTTGATTACTTCTCAATTTGGAGTTGTACTGATACAACCATTTCTTTCACAGGATTTTATTGATTTTGCAAAAAAAATCTCGCTTAAACATAAAATATATGATTCTGATGATCTCTTGCGGAAACACATAATCCGAGAACTTGCATTAAAAATTGGGGTTCCTGAAATATCTTCAAATAAACGTAAAAAAGCTCTTCAATACGGTTCGCTTATACATAAAACTCTGATGAAGATCAAGTAAATTTAGAACATATCTTCAATACTTTTTTGTAAACATTGTTGATTATCTGATCTGCGGCACCCAAGTGATTCTCTGGAACAAAAATTGCTTCTATTTCTTTGGTATTAAGATGTGCTGATATTGCAGTATCTTTTTTCACTGCATCTAAAAATTCTGTTTCTGCATCAGAAGCTGCAAAAGCTATTCTTTGAATGTCTCTATACGCAATTAATCTGGGAACGCCTTTTTTTATCAAGGCATCAAGCACGAATTCAGCAAAAATTTGTCCTTTTGTCATCTCTGTGTTTTTCCTAATCTTTTCTGTGTTTACATAAAGATCAGAAATAATTTTGGTCATTGCCTCTAACATCTCATCCAGTAAAATGGAACTAGTTGGAATGGTAAATCTTTCATTTGCTGAATTTGAAAGATCTCTTTCATGCCATAGCGGAATATTTTCAAATGCTATGTTAATCTGACTTCGTAATATTTTTGACAATGATGTAACACGTTCGCTTTTTGTAGGATTTCTTTTTACGGGAACTGCACTGCTTCCCATCTGGCCTTTTTTAAAAGGCTCTGCAACTTCTCCAATCTCTGTTCTTTGAAGATTTCGTATCTCGACAGCAATTTTTTCTAATGTCGCTCCAATCAAGGCATTACAAAATACATATTCTGCATATTTCTCTCGCGCTATGATCTGTGTTGTGACATCAGCAGGATACAAAAAGAGTTTTTTTGCGATTCTTTTTTGAACCTCAAGTGCTTTTGAACCCATTAGAGAACCGGTGCCTACTACACCCAAAGTTTTACATACCAGTACTCTTTTTTTACATTCTTCAATCCTGTCTACATGATTTGACATTTCAGAAGCCCAATTTGCAAATTTTAAACCAAATGCTATGATGCTTGCATGCTGTCCATGAGTTCTTCCAACAGCAGGAGTATCTTTGAATTTTATTGCAAGCTTTGCTAAAATGATAGCTAATTTTGCAACCTTTGGTTCTATTATTTTAAATGAATCTCTTACCTGCATAGAGTTACTTGTATCTACTAGGTCATTACTTGTAAGACCATAATGCACCCATGGCTTTGCTGAAGGTTTACACAATTCACTTAGTGCTTCAACCAAAGCAGCAGTGTCATGATCACTTTTTGCCTCAAGCTCTTTTATCCTCTTGGAAGTTACCTTGCCAGAGCGTGCTATTTTTGCAATATTTTGTGCTACCTCCTTTGGAATCATGTTAATTTCTGCCTGTGATTCTGCAGCGGTTGCCTCTATCTCAAGTTGATACTGGATTTTCTTTTCTTCGTCAAAAATTTCACGCATCTCTTTGGTGCCATATCGTCCACCGTCAATTGGTAAAATTGGCATATAACAAATTTAAACTAAATAAGGAAAATAAACCTACTTACGTCAACACTCTTGAGCTAATTTTTGGCAAGGTTAAGAGAAGAGAGATTATTATGATTTTGTATCTATACCTTAAAATCTTACTTTTATTGACTGTGCAATTTCTATGAATTTTTGCAACTCTTGAAAAAATTGTATTCCCTTTTCTGTAACAACGAAAGTATGATTTCTATTATTACTTGCAGATTCTACCAATCCTGCATCTATTAACTTCTGACATTTCTCAATTACTGCATAATGTGATAGATTGGCTCTTCTGGCTATTGAAGAAATTATTGCTCCGCCTCTACCATTATCCATGGCTACACCTAAAATCTCTGAAATTATGCCCATCTCTGATCTGTATTGCTGTTTTGAAATGTTCTTACAAGTTTGTAGTTCCGATTTTCTATTTAATTGCCTAACTATCATATCTCATCAATGAGGATGATATAACTAATTTTATTTTAGATTTCGGTAACAAAGTTCACTAACATGGTTTGCTAATTGTTTTATATCGTCTCGAAAATACTACAACTCCAATAATTGATATTGTAATAACAAAGCTTGTCAATGATCCAAATTCTGGTGTTGATTGATTGTTGATTTTATCTTGTGTCGAACCTATCAAAGTAGCAATAATTGTTCTATCTTTTGCATAGGTAAATGAAACTGTTAAGCCATCATCTCCTGACGCAGTCAAGAGTCCGTCTGTTGACCACAAACTGGTGAACAAGTTGATGTGGTTCCTGATAAAATTACATAGCCTGCAAAAACGCCTGTGTTCATTCCTGTTTCAACCAGTCTGTAAGGTATGCTGCTCTCTCTGGTAGATATGATTATTTTGTTCTCAGGATCATCTCCTATTGTATCTATTGCATATGGATTTGAATTAAAATCAGGTGCGTTAATAACAATATGAATCACTGAAGTTGGTGAATACGAGTCTCGGTAAATAAGAATCGGGGATCCGTTATCACTAACGATAGTGTTTTGAGTAAAAATAGAAGAATATGCTTGGGCGTCTGATTCTACTGATGACAAAATTATGATTAATGCCAATATAATAAAATAATCTACTTTGTTTGAGTCTATATTCGTATGTGAAAGATCCTTCTGAAATAATATGAAGTATTATTGATTCTGTGAAAATCAATCTGCTTATGATTTAAATTGTGCAGAAATCCGCTTTTCTCACTGAGCTAGATGGCATCATTAATTCCAAAAAAAATTGGGAACATGGAATATAGAATTGAAGCTGATTCAAACCGAGGAATGAAAGTCCCTGTTACGATATATGCAGATGAGGCATTAATGCAAAAAATGATGACTGATAGAACAATTACACAGGCAATAAACGTCTCAACTTTGCCTGGTGTACAAAAACATATTGTAGTTTTACCAGATGGACATGAAGGATACGGATTTCCAGTAGGAGGTGTTGCTGCAATGGACGCAGAAGAAGGAATGATTAGTCCAGGAGGTGTAGGTTACGATATTAACTGTGGTGTCAGACTAATACGAACAAATCTTACTGAAAAAGATGTAAGACCAAAACTTAAAGACCTTGTAACAGAACTTTTCAATTCAATTCCATCTGGAGTTGGATCAAAAGGATCTGTCAAATTGAATTTTTCAGAACTTGATGAAGTATTGGTAAAAGGAGTACGCTGGGCTATCGATCACGGTTATGGTTCAAATGATGATGCAGATGTCTGTGAAGAAAATGGTCAGATAAAAAATGCTGATCCAAATAAGATATCTCCAACAGCACGAAAACGCGGAGCTCCACAACTTGGAAGCCTTGGTTCAGGTAACCATTTTCTTGAAGTTCAAAAAGTACAAGAAATCCATGACAAAGAAGCTGCAAAAAGAATGGGCATCTATAACGAAGGACAAATTACTATTTTGATTCATTGTGGTTCTAGAGGTTTTGGTCATCAAGTATGTAGTGACTATCTTAGAGTTTCAGAACAAGCACTACAAAAATACAATATAACATTAGCTGATAGAGAATTAGCATGTGTGCCAAATTCATCTGAAGAAGGAGAATCATACAGAAAAGCAATGTTTGCTGCCTTAAACTATGCTTGGAGTAATAGGCAAATGATCACACACTGGACAAGAAAGGCCTTTGAACGAGTCTTCAAACAATCAGAAGCAGATTTGGATATGAAATTAATCTATGATGTTGCCCATAATATTGCCAAGGTAGAAAAGCATAAAATCGATGGCAAGCTGAAATCGGTAGTCGTACATAGAAAGGGTGCAACCAGAGCATTTCCAGCAGGAAGAGATGAAATTCCGCAAAAATACAGAGACTTGGGTCAACCGGTCTTTATTCCTGGTTCTATGGGTACTGGTAGCTGGATTCTTTTGGGTCAACCTAATTCCATGGAACTAAGCTTTGGTTCAACAGCACATGGTGCAGGAAGAATGATGTCAAGATCTGCAGCTAGACGCAACTTTACTGAGGTACAAGTACAAAAATCACTTGTAGATAAAGGAATTTTCATCAAAGCTCTTACAAGAGAAGGAGTAGTGGAAGAAACACCAGAGGCTTACAAAGACGTGGATGCTGTCGCTAATGTATCACATGAACTTGGAATCGCAACCAAAGTTGCAAAACTTGTTCCAATTGGAGTAATTAAGGGATGAGCGAGGAAGATAAAGAACTAGAACTTTTAAAAGCAAAAAGATTGCGCGAGATGCAAAAAAATATTACAGAACAACAAAAACAAGAGGAACTAAAGACGCAGAAACCTTCTACACCAAACGCTCCTTCTCCAAGAGAAATTCTTGTAAAACAACTAGGTTATCGTGGTCTGGAAATTCTTCAAAATGCAGAAAGTCAATTTCCAAATGAAACTAAAATGGTTGTAGACAAGCTTGCTGAGCTTATCCAGTCAGGAGAAGTCACAGAAATAATTGACGGTGGAAAACTACTTGCTCTTTTTCGCTCTATTGGAATTCGTGTTAGAGTAGAAACTACTATTCATGTAGAAGAAGATGGAAAGCTTGTTTCATGGTCTGATAAATTGAAAGAGCGTACAATGGAATCTAAAGAAAACACTTCACAAGAAACTTCTGAACAAAATACTCTGTAACCTTAAACCTAATCAACAATGAATAAAACTAGTTCTGAGTTTTGAACTTTCTTAATCGGTAAAATGCATATATGAGCACAAAAGGTATCGTGCCAACTAAGAATGAGAAAACAATATTTCCTACCAAAAAGCTCATGGCAAGTTGTAAACCCAAGAATAGTGTGATCATTGCGGGAATTAAACCAAATAATGTGAAACGATGACTCCGTTGCTTGAATTTCTCAAAATCAATATACGGGTACTCTAAATGGTGATAAATTATAGGCATTATAAAAAGTGAAACTGATGTAGTTATTGAAAGTAAAGATATCAAAATTATGATTTTATCTATAAGAATAAAGCTGGCAGAGGAACTTATAGAGATATTTAACAAAAATCCAAACAGAAAACCTGAAAAAGATGTTAAAATCGCACTTTCTCTTAATACTGCTCCGTAGTCTTTGACCAAATCATCTTTTTTTTCTTCATCATCTTTGTCAACCAATTTTTCTATCTAAAACATGCATAACTTTGATCACAAATGAGGCTTTCCATTTCCACGATTTAGTTAAAGACAAAAGTGGGTAAAAAACTGATATACCATGAGCTACAAGGCAGTAATTGTTGAAATTGCTACAACAAAATACGAAACTGATAGGGAACTTATTTCTGCAGCAATGGAACGACTTCAATTATCTTGTGGAATAAAAGATGGCTTTTTGATAAGTGATCCAATGGAAAGATTTGGATGGGCTTTTTTTAAAATATTATTCAAAGTAGAATTACTTCTTGCTATGCAACAAAAGCTAGCGGATCAAATTGCAATCTCGAAAGGTAAAAAACACGAAGATAAATTTGTCAATTTTCTAATAAATTATTTTGAATATAATAATTGTAAAGTAAAAGTAAAACTATTGGAATCTTAAACTCTTCTTCCTCTTTTACCGCCTTTTTTGCGGGTTGTGTCATGTGGTATTGGAGTTACATCGTCTATTCTTCCAATCTTAAAGCCACCTCTTGCTAGTGCTCTTATTGCTGCTTGTGCTCCGGGACCTGGAACTCTAGCTCCTACTCCGCCTACTGCTCTTACTCTAATGTGAAGACCAGTAAAGCCTCTGTCATGTGCAACTTCAACAACAGCGCCTGTGGATTTCATGGCTGCATATGGAGAGGATTCGTATCTGTCTGCATTTACATGTCTTCCTCCAGAACTAATTGCAACAGTTTCGGCACCAGAGAGATCTGTGATGTGAACAATTGTATTGTTATAACTACTATAGATATGGGCAATTCCCCATTTTTCTTTAGCTTCTTGTTCCGACAACATTTCAAAAGCCACTTATGGGTTTAAAAAACATTAGGATTTGAAATGAAGCCAGCCGCACTTTTTCACAGGAATTAGTTTGTTTCCTTGACAGTAAACAACATTTCGACCATTTATAACATATCCAATTTCAAATAAGGGCGTTTTGTACATCTTTGCTATTTGTCTAACTTTGTCTAAATTATGTACTGATACGGTAGCTACGATTTCATATTCTTCACCACCACAAAAAATAAGATCTGCTAATTTGATTTTATTTGTATTTGCAAACTTTTCTACATCTGGTTTGGTAGGAAGTTTTGTAATTACAAATTTTTTTCTACTTTGTCTGCTCATCTCGTTTAAAGTAGCAGATAATCCATCACTTGAATCCATTGACGATGAAATATAGTCTGAAATTCCTAAACCAAATTCTAATCTTGGGGTTGGTTTGTTTACATGTTGTTTACATTTTTTAATAAACTTTGCATCTGCTTTAAGATGAGCTAAAATAATTTTCAATCCAGCAGAACAATAACCAAATGGGCCAGATGTAATAATAACATCATTTATCCTAGCACCGCTTCGTTTGACTATTTTTTTTGAAATGCCAAACATGGATATGTCAATTACTAATTCCTTTCCCTCATTTAGATCTCCGCCAACAATTTTGATGCCATATTCTTTTGATGCCATGGAAAAACCAGCAGCCAACTTCTTTATTTTGGATCTAGAAAATCCTTTTGGAATTGCAAGAGAAACAGTAGCATATTGCGGCTTTATCCCCTTACAGGCAAAGTCACTCACACATGCAACCATACTTTTTCTAGCGATCTCATTATTTTTCATGCCTGGAGGCACATCTGTGCTTTCAACTAACATATCTGATTTGGCTATAACGATATCTTTGTTCATTCTCAGAATTTCTACATCCTCAGGTACGAATTTTGACTTTCTTCTAAAACTTTGCTGAAATATTTTAATTATTTCTATTTCGTCTGGCTTGTTCATAGCTTTGATTAACTAACTCTGTAACTTGTTTCTGAATAGATCTTGCTTTTTTCAAATTATTTGATTCAGTGGATATTCTTATGATATGTTCAGTATTTGATTGTCTTACTAGTGACCAACTATCTTCATCAATGATTAATTTTATTCCGTCAAGTGTAATTATTTCACTGTATTGTTTTTTCATTTTGTTTAATAAAATTTGTAATGTTTTTTTATGAAATACCGATCCTACTTCAACTTTAGTTCTGAATTGGAAATACTGCTCCATGAATTTCATGACATCAGTAAAGGTTTTGGTTCCAAGCATGCCAGCTATTAATCCACTAGTCAATATTCCATCTCTGCACATGTTGAATTCTGGCAAGATAAATCCTGCACTACTTCCTTCGCCTCCTGCATGTGACTTGGTTTTTATCATTAAATCTACTACATTCGCTTCTCCTACTTTTGATCTTTGAACTTGACCTCCATGTGTTTTGATAAATTTCTCAATAGAAACACTAGAATCTATACTCAAAACAAAGCGCTTATATCCTATCTCAAGTGCTTTTGCAATGCCTAAACCAAGAGTTATGTCTGGTGCTTGTTTTTTTCCATTTTTTACAACTACTAATCTATCTCCATCAAGATCAAACGCAAATCCTATGTCACACTTTTTTGTTGCTAAACATAGCTCTGTAAGGTTCTCATATGTGGGATCAGGACCATGTGAAGAAATTCCAGGCTTTCCGTTGATTTTCTGTATCTTGCAACCAAGAGTTTCAAGCATTTTTGGTGCAACTTCAAATGCTGCCCCGCCACCAACATCTATTGCAACTTTTGGTGATCCTTTTACCTTGCCAACTAATTTTATGGCATCTGATATGTATTTAGAATTTGTCTCGAATTCTAAACCAATTTTTTCTTTTGAAAACTTGTTTTCCCGAGTAATCCATTCTAATTCCTTTTCATTTATACCTCTTCCATTTATGATGAATTTTAGGCCATTCCACTGCAGGGGGTTGTGTGACGAAGTGATTATGATACCACTTCCATATTTTCGTGATTCTCTAAAAGCCACAGGTGTTGGTGCAATTCCTAAATTGTATACAGCGAGTCCTCTTTCCATCAAAGAAGCAATGGCAACCTCACTTACAATTTTACTTGAGGGTCTTGTATCTTGAGCAACAACACATTTTTTTGATTTTACTAACAAAGAAAAATTCTGACAAAATTTTATTATGTCAGTAAGGTTTAGATCACGACCAAAAATTCCTCTTACCCCAGAGATGGATACTTTCAATGAATCCAAAGCACAAAGGCTTTTTATAAACTCTGATGACATTGCGAACCATTGCCTCGATAGCTCAGCCTGGTAGAGCGAACGCCTCGTAAGCGTTAGGCCGTGGGATCGAATCCCACTCGAGGCTTTATCATTAAAATTGAGTTTTATTATTTTCCTGTTACAATAACTGTCTAATTTGGAAAGTTTTATTATTAAAATTAAATCTATAAACTATGACTCTTTTTTTTGAATTCCTCAAGACTCTCTATATCTATTTCTAGTTCCTTACCCAATCCTTTCCACCAATCTGAAATATCTGCCACGTCTTTCCTCTTTTCTTACACCAAGATCCACCTTTATAGATCTGTCTATTTTCTTCTACTTGATTAATTTAAATGAAAAATTCGTTTATATAAATAAAAAGAAACAGCGATCAAAAGATTCACTCAAAAATTTTCAAACATTTTTCTCTTTAGCTTTTTTCTTTTTTGCTCTGTACATGACAACTCCTAGAGTACCAACAGCACAAAGCCAAAAAAGCGTCATGTTAGGACCACTTGATCCTCCGCCAAACATGGCATAAATCATGCCTCCTATCAAAGCAAAACCAATGGCTTCTAGTGTTTTACTCATAAATTTCTAAAATCTGCGTATTATATTAAAGATCAAAAATAGATTAGTTTTAAAACATTCACTATGGCTTGTTTTGGATTTAAAGATCTAAACCAAAAGTATCTGCAAGGGTTTGGAAGTTCTTGTATGATTCCAAGTATTGTTTGCCCTTTGGGGTTATGACAAAGGCATTTTTGCCATCAAATTCGATTTTGTTTATTAGATTTGCGCCAGTAAGATTATCGATAAATTTGCTTAGTCTAGAATGTGAAAGATTAGCTTTTGTTAAAAGCGAGGTTACGTTTATGCCGTTTGCTCCACTCTCTTCAGTAACTGTAAGCAAATCACTTACTATCTGCATACTAGTTCTATAGGTGACCATATTTAGTGAACATATGATTTGGTGATATAAGGGTATTACGCTGATCTTCAACTATTGTACGAAGAATATTATCTAATCCTCATCTAGAAAGACCTGAATGCAAGAGTTTTATCCATTTTTAACGCAATAATAATGTGAATTTTGAATGTATCCAAGATTGTTCAAACTGTTGTATTGAAAGAGAATATTATCCTACAATAAAGTTTGGTAAAATAGGCGTTCTAATTTTACCTGAAGAAAAGGAAAAAATAGAATCATATGCAAAAACCCACAATCTAGAAATTTCAATTCTTCCACGTATTGGTATTTCGCATGAAAAATCTGATGGGCCAACAGAAATTATTGCATATCAGTTAATGGGAAAAGACTCTAACGGTAATACATGTCCTTTTTTGGATACTGAAAGTAATGAAAAGTCTCCACACGGTGGATATAAGTGTAAAATATATCAAAACAGACCCCTTGCTTGCAAAGCATATCCTGTAATTGAATCATCACCTGTAGTTTTGGATTCAAAGTGCAAATTTTGTGAAAAATGTGGGATTACTGCTACAAATGTAAATCAAGAAATGGAATCACTTGTTAATATTAAAAATAAAATGAAAACAACTGCTCCTTTTGTATGGAGATACGCTACTGGTATATGTGATGAACACAATAAAAATAAAATTGCAACTGGTTGGTTTTTAGAAATTTAAGATTTGTTTACTCTTTCATGAGTTCCTGGATAAGTTTCAAAGATTTTTTGTGAATAACATTTACTACACAAAAATCCTTTGATATTCCATTTTTCCATTGGATGATAGACATGATCCAATGGTCCATTACATAGGGAACATTTTTGATTTTCTTCCAACGTGATAACATTTCTTAATTTTCGTTATAAAAATCATGTTAAATACTACTATTTTATAGAATAAAACTGCGGTAGATTGGATGGCTAGATGCGGACCTCCTGCAAGAGACCTTATCGGTCACCCGTCTGCCGCTATTTGTTTTAAAACTTAGAAAAGATCTTGTACTATCTTTTTTATACTGCCTATCTCGTCTTCTTCTTGTTTTATTTTCTTCTCAATTACTCGTATCATGGCATCTTGCCATACGTGATGAGAAAAGAAATTATGATACGTATTTGCAGCAGTCATCTCATCATCTACAACGGTATCCTCTAGAAATTTTGTTACGATGATATCTGTGAGTTTTAAAATTCGTTGATTTAGTTTCAAACTCTTGAAAATGGGTTCAAGCTTAGCTATATCTTCCTTGAAATCCCCTTTTGTGAGTAGAATTTTTTCATGTAGAATTTTAAAGTATACTGCTACAAAAAAGAGTGTTGCATATCTCTTTGTCTTATGACCACCTTTCTTTCCATAATTTAGTATTCTCTTGGCATATTCTTTTACAATGTATGGATACAAAAGTAATCTTAAATCGTCTTTGAGTCTCTCATTGAAAACTTCATCATATTTGCTACCGCGTGGCAAAAATTGTGCAGGAGAGCTGTATGACTCTGTAGGGCGTTGTTCTATTCCAGCTACAAATGCCTGTATAGCATCTTTTGCAACAATTACTTTTTTGTGATTTTCAGGAAGATACTTGTTATATGTTGGATCTCCACCAAATTCGCTTTGCTGTGATTTTGTCTTGGAATCAAAAGAACCAGCTTGAATCTCATAGAAATATCCAAAGTTTTCCATTTGTGATTTAATTGATTTGTGGAAGTCCATAAGGGAAACCAAATCTTTTCCTCTCACTGCATTTTGGGAATTTCTATATTTTGTAATGTTATTTTGATCTTGTTCATCAGCAGCTTTGATAATTGTTACCGTTATGCTACCCTCTAGATTATGGGTACGTTTTGCATGATCTAAAATCGAATTTGATGTCTGAGCACCGTTTACTATTTGTGGTGCATGTAAAAGTATGGCATTTTCCTCCAATTCTTCAAAGTCACTTACCACAATGGTGATTCCATTGTTATAATAGAAAAATTTGTTAGGTGATTCCTGAAGGGTCTCTCTCAGACCTTTATTCACCGTTGTTTTGAATTGCATCCATTGTCTAATATTAGATTCAAAAACATAATCGCGGTTTTTTGTAACAAAGTTTGTTAATTCTCTTAGTTTTAAAATTCCAAGTAAAGTGTTTTGATATTTCAGTTTACTTTCAAGTTTTATCGAAGCTTTTTTACCTGCAGCCGGTTTTTTTATTCTATCCCAAAGCCGTTGAACGATTATTTCAATATCAAATATCTCAAGTGACTCTTGATTTTGATAATCTACTTTTTGATCTGTAACATATACGCATTCAACTTTTAGATTTTTTTCTCGTATTTGAGTTACCAAGCGAGCTAATTCTGGCCGCATTTTTGTAATGTCTTTGTATTGTAAGTTCCTAACATCTTCTTTGAACTTGGCAATTGCTTCCATGGAATGCGAAGTGCCATACTTGGATTGAAAAAGATAGATTTTATCATCAGAAAAGTCAACTGGAAGATATGCATCTATGCCTAGATCATTTGCGCCATCTACTATAGCATCAGTTGCGTCATCCTCAGTTGCTTCAAAAACCCTAGTGAGCACCCAATGAAGAAAGTTATGTCCTTTTTCTACTTCACTTTGCGCATCTTCTGAATATTCTTTTATACTATCTCGAATATTTTGTGCAAAACCTTCTAGAGGCTGTCCATTTGTAATTTGTTGTAAAACAGGACGAGCCCCAGGGATGAATTCTAATAAACCGTTAGATCTTTCCGTCAAACTAGCATGATTAGAAATTGGTGTATTTAGAGAAGTTGGTTATTATGATATAATAAAAGGTGAGGAAGGGATTCGAACCCCTATAGATTCGCTTTGCAGGCGAACGCATAGCCGCTCTGCCACCTCACCGTACTCAAAAAAGATTTCAATGAACAATTAAATCTTTTAGATCAGAATTTTGCAAACTGTTTTGCAGCAAGCCTGACGTCTTCAGCCTTTACAGTCTTTCTTCCTGCATGTACTGACATGTCAACAGCACTTTTTGCTATCGCAACTCCAATTTCTTCTAGAATTCTTCTTAATTCATCTGCTGACTCATCACTAACTCGTTCTGCTCCAGATTTTTTTAAAATGCGATACATTACAGAAAGACCAAATTCAGATGATGTCATGTGATGATTTTTCTTAACTTTCATAAAAGACTTCAAGTGGAAAAAAACCTACGTAGGAATCGATTTCTACAGACTAACTTGATGTCACCTTTTTATGTATATTTCATGTGTTACTATTTTAAGGACAAAAACAAAGGTTTTGCATGAGTTGGCTTACTGATGCCCACATTCATCTTTCCGATGATGAATTTTCAAAAGATATGCCATTTATTGTTAATTGTATGGATAGATTGAGAATACGAGCTTGCTGTGTATCCATGGATCTTCAAAGTTCAAAAAAAACACTTGAAGTTAGTAAGAAAAGCAATCTGATATTGCCATTTATCGGTATCCATCCTGAGAAGGCATCTTCAAATGATTTAGAGCAGGTTGTCAATCTAATAGAAGAAAATTCAAAATATATTTCTGGAATAGGTGAAATAGGACTTGACAAAACATATGTTTCCGATGAAATTGGATTCAAAAATCAAGAATTGGTTTTCCATAAAATGCTATCATTAGCTGAAAAACTGAAAAAACCAATCTCCATTCACTCTAGGGCAACATTGGAAGAAATATTGTCCATATTACCATCTTATTCGATTTCTGGCATCTTATTGCATTGGTTTGCAGGTAGTAAAAAACAACTAAAAACAGTAATGGAACGTGAGTATTTTGTTTCATATGGACCTGCTATGCTGTATGCAAAAGATAAACAAGTTTTACTTTCAGAAACTAGCGCAGAAAGAATTCTTGTAGAAACAGACGGCCCTGTGAAATTTTCACGATGCTTTGGATTTAAAGTAGGACAGATATCTTTTCTTCCAAGTGTTGTATTTTGTGCTGCAAAAGTCTTACACACAACATATGATGATATTTCCAACCAATTAGAGCAAAATTGTAAGCACTATCTTGGTGTATAGGTATAAAAAACCCCTGCTGCCAATCGAAGACGTGAACAGAATCAAACGAATTTCAACAGAGGTACTAGCTATCTATAAAGAGAAATTTGGAACTGATTTTGCACAAAATAAAAAAATCCTCGATCAAGTTGCTATTGTTAGATCTAAAGGCCTCAAAAATGAGATTGCAGGATACATTACGACATACATTAAGCGTGAGATTGAAGAACAAAATGAGAAAGAAGCTCAAAGAATAGAAGCAACAGAATCTGTTGAGCCAGAAGGACTAGAAGAAGAAATATTAAATTAATTTTATATCTGAATTTGCTCTTGTCATCCTGAATCAGAAATTCAATATAGGTAAGAATCTACATTTGATTAATGATAGCGATAAAACTTCTAGGAGGAGCAAAAAAATCCTTTTCTACAGATAAATTAGAAATTGATAATGACTCGATATCAGTATCTGAATTAATAGAACTCCTTCAGGAAAGGATTCCAAAAAACTTGGAACAATTAGATATAAAAAATATATTAATTGCAATCAATGGTATAGATTCTTCTACCTTGGAAGGCTTGGCAACTATTCTCAAAGACGGAGATGTAATTAGTATAATTCCTGTAATTCATGGCGGAAATGTGAAAAGAATATGGTTCAACATATTCAAAACTAGAATAGAATTGATAGGAATAAAAAATGATTTTGATGATCCAATAAAATTTCTTGAAGATTTACGTCAAAAGCACACAGATTTGATAATTCAAGGTATTTGTTCTACTTATGTTCTGAACTTGGAACATGCAAAAAAAGTAATTACAATTTCTCTTGTAGCTCAAAAAACTGATAGTATGCTTTCAAACAAACTTGAAACAGATATTTTAATGCGATTTGCCTGTACGAGACAAATTAATGAGGCAATTCAAAAAGTTGGCATGAAAAGACGAGAAAATTTTATTTTGATAGCAATTGGAAAAAAATTATCTCTTGATAAACTATATTTCTCATTGGAACATCTCTTAACATCTACTGTTTTTTCAAAAAATAACTCTAATTTTCTAAAAAAAGAATTCAGAATATCTGCAAAACAACTACAATCAGTTGTGTCTCATACCCCACTTGAGGATTTGCTTGCAGAAAAATCAGCTGTACTATTCAGATAAACTGCGTTTTAATTTTTGAGTACTCAAAACATCATTTTCTTTTAATATTGAAATACCTGTCTTGTTTCCAATAATCTCTACTAGTATTATCCAATCAAATTTTTCAAGTGATACTTTGTTATCAATTTTATCTGCAATTGCATCAATTATTTCCTTTGTTGAAATAGCAGAATGTCTCTTCTCAACTGTTATTCTATAGGTATCCTCAACTCTCATTATTTTTGCATGATTGAGGACAGAATTCACTATGTTTTGTTTTTCAGTAATTACTGTTTCCTGAATAGGTATAATCCTATGACAATATCTCATACTCCATGGTTCTTCCAGAATCTTTTCTTGAATTTTTTTAATTACTAAAAATGGTTCAAGTGTAGTAATACAAACCACAATACCAGAAAGATTTGTTATGCTTATCTTACTGTTATTGTCTCCAAAACTTTCTAGAATCGTGGTTATTTCTTGAGCAGCTTCATCCTCAAGATGGCGACTGGATGTTACAATTAGATTCAAAGTAATGCTGTTAGCTCCGTTTTGGTTATTTTTCCAGGTCTTAATATTTTCAAATTACCTTCAACTATTTCTACAATTGTGGATTCACTAGAATTTAATATTCTTCCGCCATCTAAGAAAACATCGAATCCTGAAAAATTCTCTAGTACTTCCTTTGAATTAGAAAATGATGGATTTCCAGAATGATTTGCACTAGTCCCAACCATGATTCTACATTCCTTCAAAAGTGATAGTATACAAGTATGATTAGGAACTCGTACAGCAATTTTGTCATCTAACTTCATAGACTCACTAATTTCTTTATCTTTTAATTTTAAAACTAGGGTTACCGGTCCTGGCCAGAACCTGTCTGCAATTTTATTAGATAATTTATCAAATATGGCAATTTTTGATATCTCTTCTTTTGAATATCCAAGGACAGGCAAATTTTTGGATTGTGACCTTTTCTTTATACTGTAGATCGCATCAACAGCTTTTGGATTTCGTGGATCGCATCCTATACCATAAACTGTATCTGTAGGAAACACAACTAAACCGCCTTTCTTTACTGTAATGGCAGCTAATTTGATCCCATCTGGATCGCAAGCGACAATCACGATTTTTTCAAAAGGAGATGAAGTAAATTATGTCTTGTTATTAAACAATATAAGATTGGTTGACGTACCGTATCTATGGATGAAGAAATTCAACAATGTCAATGTCCACCTGGAGGCGAAACATATGTCAATGAAGACGGTATGGACATCTGCGTTTCATGTAATGGTTGGGTAGGAGCTTCCGTCTAAAGATTATTGTTGAAACACCATTCCGAGGAACTTCAACCATCTACATTTTATGTTTCAAAACCAAAAATAGATGCCAACCTAAATCCTTAATAGTAATTTGCTTTTGTCTACTGACGATGTCCGACGAATTAGATAATGATTTTGAGGATGATTTTGATGATGATATAGAAAACGAAGAAGATGCAGAAGAAGATAAAAGCTAAATTCTTAAACCAAATGTTTCTGCAAATTCTCTGAATCCGCGATATGCCTGCAAAAATTCTCTTCCTCTTGAACTAATCTTATACTTGCATGCTCTATCAGAGCTTGTTTGTTCTAAAAGGCCTTGTTGCACTAATGTTTCTAAAATTTTTGATATTCTTCCATAAGAGATGTTAGCTTTTCGTATGAGATAGGTAACACTGGCACCCGTCTCATCTGGTACCTCATCTCTTGTAGTAGTAAGTATATCACCAATTATACTCATGTGTGTTCTATATATTGCCGCCAAATTTCATACCTCTTAATGGAACTTTGGAAATGGGTACAAACAGTGCTCCCAATCCTACTATCTTAGTTGAGATTGATATCACATAAAGGACTGATTTTGGAAACACTACAGAATACCACCCAAGAAATTCTCCTAATGCAAGTAGCCCTAGACCAGAAGCAACGAAAATCGTACTAGTCTTCCTGTTTTCCATATATGACATTATTGTCTCTATTGTCCCATATACCAGTAGGATAAAAGAAATTGACCTTATAATATGCTCAATTGAATTACCTGGAATGATAAAAAATGGTACAACAATTGATTTCAAATATCTTGATTTGGGGAAAAATGACTTGATGCCATGAGAAAATGCGATAAAAAAATATCCCACTGTCTGAATTCCAATTCCTAAAGTTTGGATTCCTGGTTCTATTTTTCCCGAATGAACGAAAAAAGAATCGCCAATGTATCCCAATCCTACAACACCAAATCCTATGCTTATTGACAAAAAAGCAATTGTTAAACGGAAAAGTGTTGGGCTTCCAGTATTTTTAAAACCAATATGTGCAAAAATTCCTATGAGCAGACCTACTCCAAAACCTACTAAATTAAGAATTATTTCAAGTACAAATTCCAACTAATCGCAGTATCATTCAAAATTAATTAAGTCTTACAGGTAAATTTTTTCTACCAATCGTCAAGAGTTCCAGATGTGGTACCTTCTGTAGCCGAAGCATAATCTCCTAGAACATCAGAATATCTGGCATCTTTGTATGTAAGATATTTTACATATTCACCATATGTCATATCAAGTGAACAATGCGAACATTTGACAAATGAAAAATCATCTCCCATCTCTGCTATATCATTGCATTTTGGGCATTTTATCTTCACATTATATCTATGTTAATTACGCTAATATCTCTTTATTAAAAGAATAAATTGCGACAATTTGTTGTCACATTATGGTAAAAATATGTACCAAATGTAAAAAAGAAATTCCAGCAGAAGTAGAACTTGATCTTATGGCTGCAAATTATCCATGCTGTACTGAATGCTGGGCTGAATGGAAACAATACAGAGTTATGGTTATGAATGAAATGAAGCTTGACATGTCAATGCCAGATCACAGAAAGGTTCTCAAAAAATATGAAAAAGTCTTTGTTGGTGTTTTAACACCTGAAGGCGACATTGTAAACTTTGCCGATGAAAACAAACGAAATCCAGAAAAACCAACTTAAATTCCAATCTCCATTTTTGCTCTATCTGGTATCGTGAGAAGTAGTCGCTTTTTTTTATTATCATTCAAAACATCAGTTATTTTTTTAACTGATTTAGAAATTATGTCCTTTTCACCTTGATTCAAGGATAGATACACTTCCAAAATTCCATCTAGATTAAATAAAATGATTTTTTGTGGATTTTCTGTAATTTCGTTGATGTATGTAGTAAACATGACAGTTCTTTGCTCTTCTGATAAAGTACTTAAAATTTCAAGCCAAGTCTTAAACAGTTTTGAAAATTTATCAAATGGGATTGTAGGTCCAGCTTGGAGAGCATTATTTATTATCTCCATTTTATCTGATGATGACATTGAAAAAAACTCGATCAATCTTTTTTTCAAAATAGGTTTTCGAAGAAACTCTGGAAGATTTGCTAATGAAATTATGATATTTCCAGCATAGTTTGGTTCTGACAACAAAATTGCACTGACTCACTTTGTTAAAATTGTATTGGTATAATTTGGCTTAAATATGTCCAGCTATGTTTTCCTTGTATGCCTTCAACAGTTATTGTGGGTGGATTTTATGGAGATGAAGGGAAAGGTAAGATAATTTCTTATCTTGCAATGAAAGATAATCCGGTGATTGCTGTAAGGGGTGGTGCAGGTCCAAATGCTGGTCACACAATTGAATATGACAATAAAAAATACAAAGTAAGAATGTTACCAAGTGCATTTTTGAATAAAAATACTAGGCTTCTTATTGGACCTGGAGTAGTGGTAAGTCCAGAAATTCTTTTAAAAGAAATAGAAGAATTTGGGGTATCGGATAGATCATTTGTAGATTTTCAATGTGGAATTATTGAAGAGTCCCATAAAGTAGCTGATTCTCAAGGTAGGTTGAAAGAATCAATTGGTAGTACCGGTTCAGGTACGGGACCTGCTAATGCAGATAGAGCAATGAGAACGCTAAAGTTAGCTAAAGACATCGATTCTCTAGCACTTTATCTTGAAGATGTACCTAATGCCATTAACTATGCTTTACAACAAAATGAGAATGTTCTTGTTGAAGGAACACAAGGGACATTTCTCTCATTATGGCATGGAACATATCCGTATGTTACATCTAAGGATGTTACTGCATCAGGAATATGCTCTGATATTGGACTAGGACCAAAGAACGTAACTGATGTAATGGTGGTTTTCAAGGCTTATGTGACCAGAGTTGGTACAGGTCCTTTAAAGAATGAACTTTCTCCAGAACAAACAACTACAAAAGGATGGCAAGAAATTGGAACTGTAACTGGCAGACAACGAAGAGCAGCTGAATTTGATTTTGAACTTGCAAAAAGGGCAATTATGCTTAACAGCGCAACTCAAATTGCCATAACCAAGCTTGACGTAATTTTCCCCGAATGTGTACACATGCAGTCTTTTTTGGATCTTAGCTCACCAGCAAAATATTTCATCAAATCAATTGAAGATCAACTTAAGGTACCAGTCACTCTTATTGGTACTGGCCCAGACGTAAATGATATAATTGATCGACGAGAATCATAGAGATTAGAATAGTAACTAACTACCTTTTAATGGGGTATTTTTTTCAAGAAATCTGTGATAAAACTACCACATTACATTCAAGTTGCTGATATAATCGAATTTTCAAGACTAGTATGCGCTTTTGAAAGAGTCCCGCGTACATCTTTTTCATTTGATCTTGATGGTCAACATGTTATTTCTGTCCAAATGGATCTTCTTAAAGAAAAACCAATAATCTATTTTACTCCAATAGATAAGATTGGTCATTATCTTTCATATGGATTTAAGGGAGGAAAAGAAGATTCTGAGATTGTTAATACCATCACAAATCCTACGTATCTTTATTCACCAATTGTCAGAATAAAATCATTGCCTCCGTCTCTAAAACCAGAAACAAATAAAGAATTAGAAGTAACTTATGAGCCGCTTGAGCTTGAAGACATTACAAGTCTGATAAAACTAAGCTATGGATTTGAAGAAGCTCCATTCCCGCTTTTTGCTTTTCAAAATGGAACAAATTGGATGATAGGCGTCTTTATGAATTTTAATGAATCAGACGAAGTGTCCTATTTCTGTCATGTTAAATTAGATAGTGAACCGATGAAACCCTTTTTGAAATATTCAAGTAAGGATGGATTGGAACCTACTTTTGTAAGTGCTATAACAGAACATGGTTATTCCTACCTTAAAGTAATAAAACTAAAAGATAAACATCCACTAGTTAAACTATGACTGGTTATAGAACAAGAATAAAAGAATCTGCATCTGGTAAAAGCAGAATCATATTAGCAAACGATTTGGAAAACCTATCTATTCAAAAACTAGAAAGTAATACAATAAAAAATATAAAAACACTAAATAAATTTCTATGTGCAATTAAATTTAATTTTCATCTAATATTACCACTTGGAATAAAAAGTCTTACAAAAATAAATCATGTTGCTCATGATGCGGGCTTACAAACTATTGCAGATATAAAATTAAATGATATTGGAAATACAAATAAAATCACAACTGAGAAATTGTGGCAAGCAGGATTTGATGCGGTGATCGTAAATCCAATAATGGGCTCCGAAAATCTGCAAAGTCTTATTGAATCTGCACATAAAGATGATCATGGGATTATAACACTTGTTCATATGAGTCATCCAGGTGCAAAATTAGGATATGGTCTTACCGTACTACAGAACAAAAAGACATTAAAAATTAATGAATTATTTTTGGAATGGTCTTGTTCTATGAAAGCAGACGGCATTGTAGTTGGTGCAACAGTTCCACAAATAATAAAGTCATGCTCCAAAAGATCAAAAGGACGATGTGAAATTTACTCCCCCGGAGTTGGTACGCAAGGTGGGGATCCAATCAATGCAATTCGGTGTGGTTCAAATTATCTAATTGTTGGACGAACAATTTTGAATGCAAAAGATCCTATTTTGGAAGCAAAAAAACTTCAAGAACTAAGTCTTAGCATCTAATTTCTTAGTTTTTTCATTACATTTTGTGCGTTCTTATAGGTTAGTTTCTTTAATGCATCATTATATCCAAGCCAGATAAATCCTTGATGCTCATGAGAAATCTTAACATCTGCAGTATTTGTTTTAGCAAGAAAGAAAACAACTTCTTTGTGAACCAATTCCCTATCACGTTGATAATGATATTCTACTTTATCCTCAAAACCATCGACAAAACTCACGTCAGTTATGCCTGTTTCTTCTCTGATTTCTCTTATCACTGTCTCCTTTAGAGTTTCACCTTCTTCGATATTTCCCTTGACAAAATCCCAATGACCAGAAGGATAGTTTAGAAGAAGATACATCTTGCCAGAGGGAGTTTCTCTAAATAAAACTGTCCCTGCTGATCTTTCCTCAATCATTACTTAGGACAATTAGTTCAGCTACGTATTCTTTTCTACTATTTTCCTAATCTTCGTGCTCTTCTTTGGAATGTTCTAATTGCTCTCATAAGATCTATCTTTCTAAATTCCGGCCAGTATACATCCATAAAAACAAGTTCACTGTAAGCACTTTGCCATACTAAAAACCCACTGAGTCTTTTTTCTCCAGAAGTTCTCAATATCATATCTGGTGATGATTGTGGAAGATGTGATGTATAAAGACAGGACTCGATAACGTCTTTGTCTATTGCATCTACATCAAGTGAACCTTCTTTGATTTTGACTGCAATCTTTTTCACAGCATCTACTAATTCATTCTGACCACCATAAGCTATAGCTATGTTAAGATAATGATCATCGTAATCCTTTGTAGTATCATCTAATCTATTCAAAACTTCTTTTAGAAATTCTGGCAATATCTCAACGCGACCAATAGCTTTTATCCTCATACGATTTTTGTGTATTCGCGGATCGTTATACAATTTTTCGAGTCTAGCTTTTATCAAACTATAAAGATACTGTAATTCAGCATCATCACGAGCCAAATTCTCTTCGGACAAAACATAAAGTGTTATTATCTTTATGTCAAGTTCTTCGCACCAGTCTAATAATTTTTCAACAGCATCAGCTCCGCTGAAATGACCGTCAATCTTTAGAACTAGATTTCTTTTTGCCCATCTCCTATTGCCATCCAATATTATTGCAATATGGTTTGGAATTACCCCATTCCTGATTTCCTTTTCAAGCTTGTTTGAATAGACTTTATAAAACCCAGCGAAATGAAGCGCCTTTTCTTTTATTCCGATAATACTTCACCGCCTTTCTTCCTTCTATATCTACGGAAGAGCAGTGAGGCAGATATCAGTATTACTGCTAGTCCAAGTAATAGTGGCGGAAGTAGAGTGAATGGACTTTCATTATGTGTCATAATTGTTGTGAACTGTAACACAATAGGATAAAGTGTTATCAAAACAACAATTCTAAGTATGTCCGTTATTGATCTTATGCTTCCTTTGAACCAACTGCTTAACAATGATCCCCCAAACATAGATCCTACACCCATCCACAAAAATGGTAACATTCCAGAAACAAAAGTACCAATCACCACTTTATCTGTGGCCAGTTTCAATATGTCTGGTTTTGCCGTAATTAGATCTGGATTAATAGCTCCTAATCCTGAGGGTATTGAAACTAGAATCAAAAGTATCCCAGTTACCATTGTAAATGTTCTGATAAATCCTGCAGGTGTAGGTTTTACCCAATGTGACCAAGCTCGATCAACATCAAAAGCCCTGATTAGAAATGCTCCGCCAAGAATGCTTACTAAAACTGCAAAAATCTCTCTGGTCATTCCAAGTACTGTGGCGATCCCTCCAATCAAAAGCAAAATTCCTGGAACTCCAAGGAAAAATTTTGAATATTTTGAATCAAAAGCAATTGCTTTCAAATATCTTCCAAAAACTGCATATGAATATTCTACACTTCTGCTAGCCCGCATGACCACTCTTCGAACTGAAACAATGGGTAATACATTTTGAATTATCGGAATGACACTTTCATCATCTTCGCCATCAGAAACAATGACTGCCCCATTTGCAGTATATTTTTCCATAACTGATTTTACTTGTAAAACTATTTTCTCATCAGCTTCTACTCCTCTGTTTTCTGTACCTGAAACAAGAATTACTTCTGCTTGATATCCTTTGCTTACTAGATCTTCATAGGTTTTTACTGCTGCAAAAATTGAATTAGAATCAGCATCTTCAGGATCTTCTAACGCAAGTCTCTGCGCAGCATCAATACATGCATTTCTACCAACAATTGGTGTGATAACCCCTGCTTTACCAATATCATCATCTCTATCAACACAAATTACTAATAATCTGTTGGTCCTACCCTCAATAGTATTTTTTTGCAGATTAGTCTCTTTTGTTGACATGATATATACAAAAATTGTATTTCCTATTAATTAATCTAATTTATACATCATCAAACCATTGTTATCAAAAAATTTGACTCAAAAAATCACACGTCTCATGGTTTTGTCTCATTAGCCTTTATTGCGTACGATTCAGATTCCTTTTTCACAGAGTCCAACTTTTGTAGTTCGTTTTGAAGATCATTAATTGAGACGTTGCTTTTGACCTTGTTTGCGATGACTATGGTCTCTGTTAGATAATCATTGTACTTTTTTAGGGCTTCACCATAATTGAGATAACTTTCACGCCATTCCTGAGGCGCTCTACTTTCTATTATCTCAGATAAGAGAGAATCTACTTGTGAGGATGATGTTTGGGCTCTTGTTATAAAATCATCAGGAGAAAGTGAACCACCAAGCATGTTACTCAACTCGTTATTAGTCTCATTTATTATAATATCGTGTCTCTCTTTGATGCTTTCTAATTCATTACGATAGTCAGAAATGAGAGGACCAGAGTTAGGGGGTTGGGGAATTAACCATAATGAAAAACTGGCAGCAGTGATTATGCCAAGTATTATTGCAGTAAGAATTATGCCTTTTTTTGTTGCCACCCCATCCGTCATGCGATGGCGGTTAAAAGCATAACTGACTCTAACGTAATTTTACATCTCATTAGGCACAAATTTGCTAATTTATGAAAGTTGGATCATTTACTCATTAGAAATAACAAAAAATTCTACAATTTTATAGAATTTCTATATATCTCAACTAATAAACAAATTGTAAAAATTCATGAGCCTCTAGCGTATAGTGAAATAATTTTTACATCGTCTTCCTAAATACAACTTCATTCGTAAACATGTGAAATGACTACAGCATACTGCGTAAAATGCAGGAAGAAAGTCGAGATAGCTGGTCCAAAGGAAGTTAAGCTAAAAAACGGTCGACCTGCAGTAAAGGGCACATGCCCAAAATGTGGCACTAACGTTTTTCGAATAGGAAAGCCTTAGGGACCATTTTCTTCTTTTTTAAACTAAATCAATATAGGTAGCCGTCAGTGAGTTCTGTTATTGGCAAAAGGCGAATATGAAAAACTATTAAAAAAAATTCAGGATAAGATTTCTGAAAATAAAAAAGATACTGGTTCTAGGTTTGAACTCCCAGCAGTTGACATAATGTGGCAAGGTAACAGAACATTTTTCAGAAACTTTGCTGACTTTCCAAAACTTCTAAGAAGGGATCCTGAAAAAGTTCTCCAATATCTTTCAAAAGAGTTTGCATCACCAGTTCAAGTGGCTGGTGATAAAGCAGTATTTGTAGGAAAAAAAGACCCCCATGATTTTACTATGCTTTTGACAAGATACGTAAAAGAATATTTGGAATGTCCGACCTGCAAAAGTCCTGATACTAGAGTAGAAAAATCAAACAGGCTCACTTTCCTAGTTTGTGAAGCATGTGGTGCAAAATCCTCACTTAAGGGTCCATACGCGTAATGGCGTTTGCAGTACGAACAGTTATTTATCAACAAAAAAGGATGCTGAATATTTGTGATGCAGATCTAGTTGGAAGAACTCTCACAAAATCAGATTTAACATTAAACATTAGCAGAAGTTATTTTGCAGAACGAATTGTTGGGAAGGAGGAAGCAGAAGAACTTTTGAAAACATGTTCAATAATAAACATGGTAGGAAAAGAAACCATTTCTTTATCTACCAAAATTGGAATAGGATCTTCAAAAGGCGTAAAAGAAATTGAGGACGTTCCATTTCTTTTAGTTTTTAAATTTTGACAAAACACCACAATTATATACGTTCGAGAGGAACATTTTTTGATCATAGTGGGAAAACGTAAAGTTCTAAACGAAAGTGAGCTTAAAGAAATGAAATTACCAGAAGAATATGAACTTCTTGGTAGAGTTATCAAACTTTTAGGTAGTGATCATGTTTTGGTTAAATGTACAGATGACAAAACACGAATGGGTAGAATTCGTGGAAAACTAAAAAGAAAAATCTGGATACGTGATAATGATGTTGTTACAATTGCTCCATGGGATTTCAAATCAGATGAGAAAGGTGATATTACTTGGAGGTATACTCTGTCCCAAGTTGACTGGTTGAAAAATAACGGTCATTTGCCAAAAGATTTCTAACATATCCGTAACTAATTTTACACAGTAAATTCAATTCATGATGTTGTCAGACGAACTTGAGAAGAAACTAGCAGAACGGATTGATCTTAAAGTTCTTGCAAATGAAAGGAGAAGTAAATCACACAAAGGTGTATTTGATAGAAATAAAGTTGTAGATGATGTTCTAGACAAAACCACAATAATGATCTTATCAAAGATGATAAATTCTGGAATTATATCATATGTTAACGGAACAATTGGTTCTGGTAAAGAATCCAAGGTGTATTGGGCAGTGGATCCTTCTGGAAAAGATATTGCCCTGAAGATATATCTTGTAACTGCTACTAATTTTAAAAAAAGACTCCCATATCTTATAGGGGATCCGAGATTCTCAAGTATTAAAAAAGGAACCAGAAATATGGTGGAACTTTGGGCCAAAAAGGAATTTCGAAATTTGAATCAATGCGTCAAGGCTGGTATTCCAGCAGTCAAACCTGTTAGCCTGATAAAAAATGTATTAGCTTTAGAATTCGTAGGAAAAGGAGGAGTGCCTGCATCTACTTTGGTAGAAACTGAAGTCACTTATGATGACTATAAGCAATCAATTTCAATTATTTCAGATCTTTATACCAAGGCTAAACTAGTGCATGCTGACTTCTCTGAATATAATGTCTTTAAAACTGAGAAAGGTTTGATTGTACTTGATTTTGGTTCCTCAGTTGATATAAGACATCAAAATGCAAAAGAATTCCTTGAAAGAGATATTAAAAATATAACTAATTTCTTTGTTAAAAGAGGTTTGACAGTAGAGAATCCATCCGATATACTTGCGAGGATAATGAATTGAGTTTTGAAAAAATTATTCTTATTCCACTTGATAGAATTGGTGCATTAATTGGTAAGTCAGGAAAAGTAAAATTAAAAATAGAAAAAATATGTTCAGTTACAATTGATATAGATAGCAAAACAGGCGAAGTAACTATTAGAGGAACAGGAAAAATTGAAGATATGCTTCCTTTCAAAGCTGAAGAAGTTGTTATGGCAATAGGTCGTGGATTTTCTCCTGAAAAAGCAATGCGACTTTTACAGGGTGAAAATGCATTACATGTTATTGACTTAAGAGAATTTGGAGGTAAATCTTCTTCTCAGATTGAAAGGATAAAAGCAAGAATAATTGGAGAGGGTGGTAGAGTTAGACAAAATATGGAACAACTTAGCGGTGCTAGTATCTCAGTTTATGGACGTACAGTGGCAATAATTGGAGAAGGAAATCACCTAAGAACAGCAGTAGATGCCATTACCACACTTTCAAATGGAAGTACACATGGAAAAGTTTACAATGACTTACAGGAAGCAAGACGCAGAGAAAAACTAGAAAGATTACAGCTATGGGAGAACGGAAATGTCTTTGACTAAGGAAACCTTTAGCCAGATCTCACCAAGTGAGTTTTTTTATAGGAATAGAGATCTTGCAGGTTTTAGTAATCCTACAAGATCACTATATACATCAGTTAGAGAATTTGTTGAAAATGCATTAGATGCATGTGATCAAAAGAAAATTTTACCAGATATTCATCTATCAATTAAAGCAGTAGATCCTGAACAACCTGATCCAAAACCATACATACTTTCAGTAAAAGACAATGGTCCTGGTATAGAACCAAAACATGTACCGCTCGCATTTGGAACTGTTCTTTATGGCTCAAAATTCGGATTAAAACAAGCCAGAGGTATGTTTGGACTTGGAGCAACAATGGCTATACTGTATGGTCAGATTACAACAAACAAGCCAGTTATTGTAAAAAGTTGCGCCGATGGAAAAACACAAGATGAATTTGTAATGTTACTTGATATACAAAAAAATAAACCAGTTATACAAAAACATAACACGAAAGAAGCTTCAAAAACTGGGCTTTCAGTTAGCATTATTCTAGAGGGAGACTATTCAAAGGCAGGAACTAAGATTAGAGATTATGTGTCGCAAACATCCCTGATCACACCATATGCTTCTATAACATTTGAAGATCCTTCCGGAGAAAAATCTCATTTTCCTAGAATTGTAAAAGAAATGCCGCCCCCGCCTACCATCATAAAACCACATCCACATGGCATTGATGTAGAGACAATTAGAAGAATGATAGTAGACACTCATTATCAAATACCTATTGTTGATAATAATATGATTACAAAAGTTCGAAGTGAACTTGGATTGCAGAAAAAAAATCTTAATTCAAAAGGTATTATGGAGCGAGCACAAAAAAAATGGTCAGGTCTTTCTAGACCTGTAAGAACAGTTGTTGCAATGATGTCATTTCTCAATTTAGATTTTGATGGATTGAGCAAAATTCGTATAGACGATCTTGATGTTGCAAATAAAAAACTCACATATTGGAATTTTGGTGAATCTAAATCACATCTAGTTGAATTAGATTCAGAGAGTCCATATTACAAACAACTAGCAAATACTGTACAGGGAGATACTTTACATACCTTTTTAACAAAAAGATTCCAACGAGTTGGACCAACCACGGCAGATAAATTTTGTGAATTTGCCAAATTTAAGTCTGAAAAAAGAATTGGCAGTATGACCAATGATGAACTTGTTAAACTTGCTGACGCACTTCAAAAATTTGAAGAATTTTTATCTCCGGATCCAAGTTGTCTTGCACCGCTTGGAGAAGAGCCATTATCAAAAGGAATAATGAAATTTTTTAATCCGGAATTTGCATCTGTTATTCAGAGAAGTGCTTCTGCTTACTCTGGATTTCCATTTGTAGTTGAGATGGGAGTTGCATATGGTGGAGATATTCCTGCGGCGGGACTTAAGGTGTATCGCTTTGCCAACCGTATTCCACTTCTTTATGATGAAGGAAGTGACGTTGTTCTTAAGATTGTAAATGAAATGGATTGGAGTCGTTATAAGATTAAGGGAGATCCTCCTCTTGTTATTGTTTCACATATATGTTCTACTAGAATTCCATATAAAACGGTGGGAAAGGAAAATGTTGCAGACAGACCTGAAATAGAACGCGAACTTAAAAATGCATTACAGTATTTGGCAAGAAAATTGGCAGTACATATGTCAAGGCAAGGAATGGCAGACATGGCAAAAAAAAGAGCCAACCTATATTCAAAATACATCCCACTTATTGCACAATTTGCAACGGAGCTTTCTGCAAACAAAAAAGAACCAAATTATAAACAACTAATAAAGAAGGGAAGTGAACTTGAAGAACAACAAATCTAAAACAGCTAAAACTGCGGAAGCAAGAAAAGAAAAATTACTTTCAACCCTAAAAAATCAAGGTCTTACAATTTATAATGATTTGGAGAATGGTAAATTTCCACAATTTTCAATTCCGAGCAGATCTGTTAGCAATATAGTATATGATAAGAAATTAAGACAATACATTCTTGGTAATTCTAGTGCTGTTCGAAGCGCAAGAAATATGTCACAACTTCGTTCATATACACAACTTTCATGGCTTTCATTTTTTGTAAACAGACTAGTAAAAGAAGGAAAATCCTCAACCTTGAGAGATATTTATTATTCATCACAAGCTTTTGAAATTGATTTTGAAGATCAACCAGAATCTGATAATATAATAGTTGATCTTGAGGCCTTACTTTCATTTCCTCGAGAAGACTTTCATATTTTTCCTGAAGAACGAAGCAGTGTTTTTGGGGATCTTACAATAGAATATACTGTACCTGGATATGAAGGAAGGAAAGTTAATCTCTCTGATCATCCTGATGGATATCTGATAGGACCAAGCCTTAGTAGTGCAGAATTGATAGATACAAGTGCTGAACTTGTGATTGCGATAGAGAAAGGTGGTCTTTTCACAAGATTTGTTGAAGAAAAAGTTCACAAAAAATTCAAAGCAATAATAGTTGATACTGCAGGTCAAGCACCACGTTCCACCAGAGCTCTTCTGAAAAGACTTAACACAGAACTGGGATTACCAGTTGTTATCTTAGCAGACGGCGATGTATATGGTGAACACATTGCTATGGTCATAAAATCTGGATCTGCAAACGCTGCCCATTTAAGAGAACTAACAGTTCCTGATGCAAAGTGGCTTGGCGTGTGGGCTACAGATATTGAAAAATATAAACTTCCAACAATACCTATGACTGAATCCGATATTAAGAGAATATATGATTTACAAAAGGATCCTCGTTACCAAGAGGGAAACTGGAAGACGCAACTAGAAGTATTCTTAAAATTAAAACGAAAAGCTGAGCTTGAAGCCTTTTCGAAATACGGACTGACAAATATTACTGATAAATATCTACCAGAAAAATTAGAGTTATCAAAGAGCCTCTAATTTTTTAATTCTTAATGTTAGAACTCCATTTCTGTACTTGAAATCATGAATTCCCATATCTGGAGTGGCTTCTATAGGAACTTCTTTAGAAAATTTACTTGATCCCCTTATGTATAAAATGCTATCAATCAATCTGACTGTAACTTGATCTTCTGGTCCTGGTACTTCTGCTACAAATACTAATTCTTGATCTCCTTTTATCAAGTCATATACCCAATTCTTTGTATCACTTTCTTTCGTAGTATATTGTGGCTGTGTATCCTTTGTCATCTTCTTTAATACTCTCACCCAATAAATCATAATGGCAGCTGTAACGCCTATCAAAATAAAACTAACATATCCTTCTGAAGCTCTTAAAGACATAATGTATACTGCTCCAAGAAATAACAATACCATTAGTGGTATTATAAAATCAAGAGATTTGTCATTTGAATATCTATTTTTATAGCTTGCCAAAGTTTTCTGTATATTCCACCATTACACCAAATATAAAGGATCTTTGGTTTTCACATCTGGTAAACCTATTGGACTCGAGTTTTTTTGTTGGTCTAATTTCTAATTAAATTATGAAATATTTTGTAAAATATTTTAGGTAGTTTCCCATCGTTTGAACAAATCGTGATCGATATCGAATTGATCAAGACATTTTCCAACAATGTGATTTAGTACATCATCTATGGTTTTTGGTCTATTGTAGAATCCTGGCATTGCAGGTAGGATGATCACTCCTATTCTTGCAAGTTTTAACATATTTTCCAGATGTATACTCGTAACTGGTGTTTCACGTGGAACAAGTATTAACTTTCTTGATTCTTTCATCGTAACTCCAGCTGCTCTTGCAACCAAGGTTTCTTCATAACCATTTGCTATACTTGAAAGTGTTTTCATACTGCATGGAATTACAATCATTCCATCTGTTCTGTGGGTTCCACTTGAAATACTAGCAGCCATGTTAGAGTCATCAGAATAATGATCTGCAAGAGATCTCACATATTTGAAATCATATTCTGTCTCTAAAACAAGACATTTTTTTGCCCACTCTGTCATGATTAGATGAATTTCAACGTTATACTTCTTTAAAACTTCTAACATTCTTATTCCATAAAGGATACCCGAGCTACCAGTGATGCCTATGATTAACCTCATATTTGAACTGCTTTAGTTTAATATTTAATTCCAACTATACGATGTATGCCTCATCTTTAATTACATCGCGATTTTCTCAGACGTTATGAGTGTAAATTTGAATAATGTTGAAGAAAAACTTGTCTCGGAGCTTAGGCTCTCACATATTCAAACAAAGGTATTTGTTTTGGTTATAAAAAATGGCAAAATGTCAGCAGAAACTATTGCAAAAAAATTAGAAATATCTGATTCAGTAGCACTAGAAGCTGCACAAAGTCTAGTCAGACTTGGTGGTTTTATTGATATAACAACAACAGAATTTGAATCAACACATCCAAGATTTGCTGTTGTAAATATGTATAGACGTATGTGCCAAAGAGAAAATATTGAATTTAAAAAAAATATACTTGTCGATAACATATCTATTGTTTTAGAAAAACCATATGATGATGCAAGAACTAAATAGAACCATATCTGGAGAAGAAACAATGTCAACAGATCAAGAGACATGTAAACATGAAATAGTTTATTTTGGTGTAACAAACATAAATTATGAAAAAAGAACAATTGGCTCAGTTGATATCTGGCGCTGCGTTATATGTAAAAAAATATTCTGTGAAGAAAAACAACTAGGAATTGAAAGTATAGTGGATTATGTAGGAATGCCAAAAATAGACAAAGATCAAAAATGGTCAGTTCTTTTATGTAATTTAAAAAAACATAAAGAAAAATGGAAGCTTGTAAAGCTTAGAAAAGATGATGAGATCCAACATGAATGTCTGGATGAAAAAGTAATAAAACTCAAAGTAAATGACTTTAAGATTCAAGATGAAAAACACTGGAATTTTCTTATAGAAAGCTCTGTTAACAAGGCAGTTGAAATTTAGGAGTTATTCATGAATCTTAGGGTTCATATCAACAATGTTCATGGAAGTCAAATAGCTGCTAAAATTACTGGCGTTTTTACCCTCGATGAACTTTATTCATTTAGATTCAATGCTATTGCTTTTGGAAGAATTGGGGGTCATAATATTGGAGCAAAAATTCCTAAATCTACTCAGAAAGCAATTGCCAAATTGGGTTACAATGTAGATGAAGTGATTAACGAACTTCAACAAAAATTGGTTCATGGAGATATTACTTTGCCAGAAGGACTCAAAAAAGAAACTTTTGCCGACAGTTAAAACTGAGCTTCTGTTAACGCCTTTTCACAAGAACAATTTCTTTGTTGTGGTATTAAATCAGGAATAAGAGTGAGAATTTTCTTTGTAGTTTCAACATTTTTTGATAATGTTTCCAAAACTTCTTTTGCAGTTACTGGTTTATCTGCCCATACATCATAATCTGTGACAGTTGAAATTGAAGCATAACATATTTGAGCTTCTCTGGCAAGTTGACATTCTGGTACCAAAGTCATGCCTATAATGTCAGCTCCTATTACCTCTTTATAGAATTTTGATTCAGCACGTGTTGAAAATCTAGGTCCTTCTATGCAAACATATGTGCAATTTTTATGAATCTTTAAATTTATTTTATCTGCAGCTCTGCTTGCCGCATCTTGAAGTTCTGGACAAAAAGGATCCGCAACAGATATGTGAACTACCTTCTCTCCCTCAAAAAAAGAATACTTTCTTGACTTTGTAAAATCAATAAATTGTGATGGTAAGACAAAATCTCCAGGCTTGAGATCTGGTTTTAGACTTCCTACTGCGGAAGGTGCAATTATTCTTTTTATGCCCATTTCTTTGAAAGCCCAAATGTTAGCTCTGAAATTAATTAAATGAGGTGGAATCGTATGTTTTCTTCCATGCCGTGGCATAAATGCAACTTTTTTGCCTTTGAAAAGTCCTACTGTTATAGAATCTGACGTCTTTCCAAATGGAGTATCAATAGTAATTTCTTTGCTTTCAGTCAGTAGACCAGAATCATAAATTCCGGTTCCACCAAATATGCCTATTTCTGCTTGTTCCATTAGTATTTCACTAGTGATTCATGCCTGTAGCTTTTAATTTCTTTTGAACCTTTTAGATCCGTTAATTCTATTATAAATGCAAATCCAGTTACGGTGCCACCAATTTTCTCAACTAGTTTAGCTGCAGCCTTTGCTGTTCCGCCAGTAGCTAATAGATCGTCACAAATGAGTACTTTTTCTCCTTTTTTTATGGCATCGTTTTGAATTTCCATTGTAGCACTTCCATATTCTATGTTATAGGAAATTTTCCTAGTAGCTCCTGGCAACTTTCCTTGTTTGCGTATCATTATCATTCCTTTGTTATATCTTAATGCAAGTGCACAAGCTAGGGGAAAACCTCTTGATTCAATTCCTGCAATTACATCGATCTCATTTGTATGGTAAAGTTTAGCAAATTCATCCACAACTAGCGAGAGAGCAGATGGATCTCTTAGTAGAGGACTGATATCACGAAACAAAATTCCCTTTTTAGGAAAATCTGGTATTTCTGCAATTTTTTCTTTAAGATTCACAGTATGACAGGCACTAGGTGGATGTAAAAAATATTTCTAATTAAAAATCTTATTATTGAATACTTAGGTTTGTAGTCGCTTGACCTTTTTCAGATTTTACCTGAATTGCATAAGATCCAGGATTGAAGCTAATGGGTATCTTCCACACCGTGCTAAAATCTCCTACATTTGTTGATGATATGTTAAAAGATGTAATTTGAGTACCGTTAGTACCAAGCACATTGATGATTACGTTAGCATCGTTACCAGCACCGGTGCCAGAAATCGTTACAATGTCGTTCCCCCTGACATAAATTGGAGGAATTCTGTCAAGCTTAACACTTATTCCTTCATTACCTGATTTTATTGTGAGAGGAATACTTGTGTGATTAATACCACTAGTGGCATCGAGCTGCCAAGTTCCCACCGTACCGTCACTAGGAATTCTAAAATCTGTTGAGGAAAAGGTTCCTGTTTTGTCACTGAATGTCTCCATAGATTTGACAATAACACCATTGGGATCAGAAAGAGTGACTCGAATTATACAATCTGGATTGGACTTACCTAGTATTATGATGGTGTCTCCTAAGAAATATGTGTCCTTTACAGTTTTCATCGTTATTGTTCCACAACCAGTTTGAAGACCCACTGCAAAATTTTCTGTTGCTTTATCGTTTCCTCTTGTAACTACAGCTGAATATATTCCAGGGGTGTACGACGTGACATTAAAAGAATAAGCAACTAACCCATCAGGTCCTAACAAAACAGTATCTGCAAACTTTTGTTTGCCAGATGGATCTACAATCACTAAATTAAGAGTTGAAGTGGGTGGGCCTGATATGTTGATAACAGGCTTTTCTGCATTTTGATAGTTTAGTTTGTCCATTGAAAGTGTAAGCTGTGGTACTGGCTGTTCGCCAACTCCAAAGTAGACAGTAACTTCGTCGGTTCCTTGTGAAGCCGTTACTATGTAAGTGCCCTTTGTTGCTCCAACACTCATTGGATATGCTATTGCAAATTTTCCATCAGATGTAACATTAAGATCCTTTGCAAAGATTTGATTCCCTGCGGGATCATTAATTCTAAATGCAATAGGCTGATTGGCAATAGATGTACCATTAATTATTATGGTTTTACCCGGATCAACTTCTTGTTGTGATGTTGAAAGTACAAACTGATGAGTTGTTACTATATTATGAGCTTTAGATACTTTATTTTTGCCATCAGAAACTACGACTGTATATTCTCCAAAAGGTGCGTCTATAGGAACTATGGTAGTATACGAATAATGTCCTGTTTTATCCGCAGTTGTTGTAAAAGTTGTAACTGTTTTACCGTTTGAATCTAGTACTGTTATAGTTAAAGTGACGCCAGGAGTTGCAGTTCCAGAAAGTGTCTTTGATTCTCCTCGGTGGTATATTGAATCTGCAATGATAGTTAATGGTACATTCAGAATAGCGATATTAGCTCTTTGATGTATCGGTTGAATTATAGTACTAAATGTTTTTGAATTACCATTTTGATCTTTGATAAAGAAACTTACACTACCAGTTGGTTGATCATCTGGAATTTTTGTAGTTACTATAAAATTATCATTATTAGTTGTAAAGGAATCAATCTTGTTATTTCCTATATACAAATCAAGATTTGCATTAGATGAAAAGCTTTGACCAACAACCCGTACGTTGATACCAGGACTTGGCGTAGAAGGAATAATTCTGAAACTTGAGCCATCAGATATTCCGGATTGATTGGTAGATGGTGTTCCAGGTGAAGATGGTGTTCCAGGTGAAGATGTACCAATCTCTCCTGAACCAAGTTCATTGTTTTTTATATCTAATGCTTTCCACATTATATCTGGATTTGATTGATCCGTTTTAATAATGAAATTTACTGACTGTCTAGCTTTTATTGGGTTTGTAGAAGTAAAGGTCAGTGTGTCGACAGAACTTTTTATGCCAAACCAACCACTGTCTGTCTTAAATGACTTAAAATTCCCTCCTTGACCAATTTGCAAAATTACAGAATTAATATCAGAAATGTCTCCAGCATTGTTAGTAAATTGCAAAGTTGTCGTCATATCGTTACTTGAGGCAGTTACTGTAACAAGATTAGTTACAGCATGTGCTTCTGTGAAAAATAACGAAGTAAATGAACTAGATACAAGCAAAACTAAAAGAAGGATTGCCCTAATTGACGTATACATCATAACAAAACAAAATCTCTCTCCAAATTAAACTTTAACCAGCTTTTATTCATGCCAGTATTTTTTTTTGCATTTGGAATGATAGTATAGATGAGTAAAGTACAAATTCTAGCTATTTTCTGAAAAATTATCTTTTATGTGGAATGGAAGTCTCAGAAACAATATTCTGGTTTTGTCTTATTCTCTCAGCAATCAGTCTATATATTGATCTGAATTGATCCTTTGTTTTATCAGACAAAAATTCAGTTTCTTCAAGTGCAATTTTTTCACATATATATCTACAAATATCCTCACGGTCAAATTTCTCCCAACCAAGATGTTGATTTTCTCTCCAGATCTCATTTAGATTATCTATTATACTCTTTTTACCTTTTGCAACAAGATCTTCCCTAGTTAGATTGGTGTATCCTTCTTTTCGTAGTTTGATTTCATATGTTTGATTGACAGCATAGAGATAATCTTCATCTATTATGAGATCTTCTATTGCTTGTCGTGGTTGACCGCCAAGTTCAAAAAATATCATCTGAACTGCTTTGAAACCATTTGTTTGCAATAATGTGGAAATCTGACGTGATTGATCTGTGTTATCTAGAAGTACAAATGTGTTGTATCCATGATTTCTGTAAAATATGGAAAGTGGTAAAACTGAATTTTTGTTGTATGCTGGAACTATGTTCAATGGGTTCATCGAAAGATTAGGATCTTTTAAGAATCTATCAAATGCATTTAGATACATAGAATCAGTCATTGTTTCTACAATAATGACAGGTCTTGAATTATATCCGATTTGTCTATCAATAATTGACTCTACAAGACCCCTGGATAAGCCATAAAGAATTGGAGTAAGTGTTAGGTCATCGGCATTCCAATAATCATAATAAATGTGGCTAAGATGTTTTCTCTTATCAAGTTCTACAACAAGTAAGTTTCCTGGAGTATAATCAAATATCATAAACGGAGAATGGGTTGCATATAGAATCTGGTTAGACCCAGCAAGATTCTTTAACAAATCAGAAATTCCTCGCTGTTGAGTTGGATGCAAATTTCTTGCAGGCTCGTCAAGAAGTAATATCGCTTCTTTTAATTCTGATCTCTGTGTCTCTGCAGCAAAGTTCACAATAAATGAAAACGTCCACTTGAATCCTTCTGCTCTTCTGTTCAAAAGCCCAGTGTTTGTAACTGTACCATCTTTATGAACATCAGAAATTACAACACTCAATATGTTTCCTGGATTATATCTTAACTCAACATGAATAGGATCACCTTTCCAAGCAGGATTTAATCTCTCACTTAGCTTCCTACTTGTAGTGTGCAAAAGTTTTATCAGTCTTGAAGGAGTACTTGCTACTTCTTCCAGTTTATTTGCATCAAGTTCTGCTAAATAAAATAAATTCTTGACTGTTTCTGCCTTGTCAAACTCCTCAATGTATTCTAATCCTTTTGGTCGTATGCCTTTTGATTCTTTCAAAAACTCATTAAGATCGATATTTCCAAGGATCTTTTTGTAATCTGAAAAATAAACAAACCTTGGATGTAATTTGTCTTCAATAAAATTTTCAAGCGCTGAACGTTCGGTCGTTCCTACAAGTAGATTGTCATAGATATTGTCTACATCTTTGTATATTTTTTCCCATTCTGAAATTACTTGCCTGTCTTCTGATGCCAATAGGTAAATCTGATTATTGAATTCTGCCATCATGTTGGTAAATGCATCTCTTGTTCTTGGGGAATGGCCCTGCAAGAACTTCGTATCTACTCTTATTCGAATGGGATTTGGAATATTAGATACAAAGGTTTCAATACGCTCAGCAAAGTTTTCCCAAGAGTTTAGCCTCTTGCTTGCCTCGCCACTGATTTTTACATCGCCAAAGTCATATTGTGCTCTTGGATTTGTCTGAGTTCTGTATATTTTTATGGCTTTGATATCCTGTAAGTTTGGGAACTTTTCCTGAATTAACTTTATTTCTTTTTCATTTAGTTCAAAATCCCCCTCTGCTACCCGTATTTCTGATTTTAGCTCATCTGTCATCTCATCGCATAGATCTAATTCAGAAACTTTGGAATCCTTGTTAAGTAAAGTAAGTGCTTCAAGTATTGTTGTTTTTCCACTCTCATTTCTTCCGACGAAAGCGGCTAAATCACCAACTTTTATTTCGCCAGAATCATGAATGCAACGAAATGCACGTACTCTAAATTTTCGAAGTCGCATCTAGCGCCTATGGGCTTGTCTATGATTTAACTTATTCGTCAAAGTTATCTGTTGCCGTACTAATTTTTTTGACTAAATAGATATAAGGGAATGAAAGTGGTTAGATAACAAAATGGCTGTGCAAAAGATAGCTTTGCTCGTTTTTGTTTTTCCAGTTGTAATTTCAATAGTTTTTGGTGTATCAGTACTATCAAATGTACTAGGTCAACCAGATCGACATCTTAACATGTGGCAATTTGTTTCTCATCAACCAACCCAAACAGGAGACAACGACATTAAAATTCAAAACCTCTTGAATTCTTATTCCGTCTTTACACCAGTAAACATTACTGTGGCAGTCAATAACACTTCGTTTGATTGTGGTGATCTATATATCACAATTTATAATCTTGACACATCTCCAAACCAAGTAGCGGCACAAAATGGTTACTTTTCACAATGCTTTGCAGAAAATAATTTGACTTTGCCAATTCATGATACATTTTCACAGATAATCGGAAAATCAGGTAATTACGAAATTGTAGCAGAAATGAAAGACAAAAACAATCAAAACACCATAAAGTCAACTGCTAACTTTAAAGTTCAATAAATCAAATGCTATGTTATTATATTGCTTTGAACCCAAATATTCTGGGAGCAATTGCATCATTAAGTGATATTTATGGCTAAAAAGAAAGAGAAGAAATCTGCAAAAAAAATAGAAGAAAAGAAAACTGAAAAGAAAATTGCTGAAAAGAAAAAATTAGCAGTCAAAAAACTAGCTGAAAAGAAAACCACTGAAAAGAAAACAGCCTCTAAAAAAGAACCTGAAGAAGATGAATTTGAAGAAATCTCAGATAAAGAACTAGAAAACTTTGAGATTGAAGGACTGGACATGGAAAAACTTACTGCTAATGTTCGTAATATTGTAACAAAAAGCGGAGATGAAGGAATATTCCAAAGTGATCTGTGGAAAAAAATGAAATTGACTAGCAGAGATGGTTCTAGATTGGCTCTGAAACTTGAGCGACAAAATATGATAAAACGAGAAAAAGTTTTAGAAAATGGTCGTTGGACATACAAATTGAAAATCGCACATGCACCAGTAAGTACAGAATCAATTGAAGCCGCACCATGTTTGATCTGTCCAGTGGAATCAAAATGTACTTTGGAGGGAGAGATAAGTCCAAGAACCTGTCCATTAATTGAACAATGGGTTATAACAGAATTTACTAATGTCAAAAAGCCAAAGAAATGAAATTAATTGATGCGCGACGAGATTTTTACAGAAAATTAGCTCATCAAGAAGGATATAGAAGTAGAGCTGCATACAAACTAAAAGAATTAAATAAATCATACAGAATAATTGGTCCAGGTTTTTACGTTCTTGATCTTGGATGTTCACCTGGAGGATGGACACAAGTTGCCACTGAACTTGCAGGAAATAAAGGCAAAGTATTGGGTGTTGATACATCTTTTGTAGAAGAAATTCCAAATGCCCATATCATAAGAGGAAATATTGAAGATGAATCAATAGTTGAAGAGGTTTTTTCATATTTTGGGAGAAAAGTAAATGCTGTAATCTGTGATTTATCTCCACAAGTAAGTGGAACATGGTCAATTGATCATGCTAAACAGATTGCACTAAACTATGCAGCGACTAAGATAATGGATCATGTATTGGCTTACAAGGGAAATGCATTGTTTAAGGTATTTGATGGAGAATATTCTAATGAATTTAGAGATTATATAAAAAAGAAATTTACCAAAGTGCAGTTGAGAAAACCAAAAGCAAGTAGGAAAACAAGTAGTGAACTCTATTTTGTCTGCCTTGGATACTTATCTTAATTTTAAAAAATCTGCAATATTTTGTCTATTCGTGCGTCTGTCCTAAACCCTGAAGGGTTTAGTGAAGTCTGACTGACCTTGTATCCTTCATTTTGAAGCTTTTCTATTATCTTTGATAGGGATAGTGGGGCACATTGTTTCTTTCGTGCAATCTCGTCTAGAGTAAAATAGGTGCTTGGCATGCCTATTTCATTCTGGCATCTGAATAATATTTTTTCACAAGACTTGTCAACTAGGAATTTTTTTTGTTCATCTAACATTGCATCAACAAACGCTTTATCATATAATTCACCAATCCAGAGAGGTCCAGCAGATTCTAGTTTCGTACCGCAAACTTCGCAAGAGATGCCTTTTTCATTTTGTATTTTTCTGTGACCACAGCTTTTACAATGTACGATATAGCCCATATTTTCTTGAGGATCAGTTCTTACTAACACTTTGACATAGACCTTGTAGTAATGCATGTTGGTTTGTACAAAGAGTGGCACAACCTGAACATCCAATCTACCAGCTACTAGATGAATACATCCTAGAATCAATCGTATTGCAATTTCGTTTCCATATTCTGTTCTTACAGGAATTCCATAATACTTTCTCTTACATGCTTCTTGATATAATCCATGTAAGACAGGTAGATCTGTTGCAGTAACTGAAAGAAGACCTCCGTGGGATGTGGCACGTATACCACAATCAAGGAATCTTGTAGGAGAACCAAAGGGATCGATATCTACGATAGCTCCACGGGTATCTCTTTTAGAATGTAGACTAAGAAATCTACACGCTTCATTTTCCGAAAAATCACACTTTGTAACATTGTTTAACTTTGATGTTCTTGTGGCAATTTCAATAGCGTTTGGATTGATGTCATTAACAACAACCCTCTCAACAAACTCTATCTCATTTGCTACTCGAATACTTCTTGCACCAGTGCCTGCAAGAGAATCAAGAAAAACTTTTGGGCCCTTGAAATTTTGTAAAAATGTTGAATATGCTATAATGGAAAAATCTCTACTTATCCTTGCTCTTGGATTGAAAAAAGCTGGTTGTTTAGGTGGAGCATTTACTAAAAGTGAATCTTTAGGGACTAAAAGTTTGGTCTTTCCCTCTACCGTTTCTACAAGATCATTGATTTCCAATTTCTTTCACAATTGCTAGTCTAAAATGATTTAATACATCTAGCGCAACAAAAACACAAATGATAATTTGTGGTGTAGATGATGCAGGAAGAGGGTCTGTGCTAGGTCCACTTGTCATAGCAGGAATATCTATTGAACGCACAAAGATAAAACACCTATCAGAAATTGGAGTTAAAGATTCAAAACAGCTTAGTCCTAAAACACGAGAAATACTGTATAAAAAAATAATTGCCATTGTAGACAATTATCACATTGCAAAAATCTCTCCTAAAATAATAGATGAAAGCGTAAACAAGAACCAACTAAACCACTTGGAAGCAAAATACATGGCCAAAGTAATTGCAAAATTACAACCAAATTCTTCCTATGTTGATTCATGTGATGTAAATCCAGTCAGGTTTGGTAAAGAAATTTCAAAGCTTGCTAAGTCCGGTAAAATTTTTTCCAGACATCATGCAGATAGTAGATTTGCTGTAGTTTCTGCAGCCTCTATTGTAGCAAAAGTAAATAGAGATAGGGAAATTGAAAAACTAAGAAAAAAATACGATCTAGGAAGTGGCTATCCATCTGATTCTAAAACTATGATCTTCATCAAGAACTGGATATTGGAACATAATAAAACGCCAGAATTTGTGCGTAAAAGCTGGAAGCCAGTTAAAATAATGATGAATAAAATCTAGCCTAGATATCTTGCAATTGCCATTCCGTGGTCTTTTTCATAGGGATCCAAGTTTATTTCCTGAACCATCTCAAAATTGGGACCTAGTTTTTTAATTTCATTTCTTATTACTTGGGCAGGTTCTTGTACTACATCAATACTTCTGGTTTTAATTACAAGCATCAAATAACCGCCTTTTTTTAGATAAGTTTTGCAATTAAGAATGGCTATCTCGGTTTGATCTGGTTGTGCAATATCAACATAGACAACATCTACTGTACCATAAACGGAAAAGTATTCTTTTGGCTGTCTTGCATCTTGCAAAATGGGAACAATATTTGATCTAAATGATGCTACTCTGTCCAAAAAATCTCGTGCAACTCTGCTTGCATGCTCTACACAAAAGACTATACCGCTTGGTCCTACAATATCTGAAACATGACTTGCAGTGGTTCCAGTTGAAACTCCGAGATAAAGAACTCTGGATTTTCTAACAATTGGTAAACTTTCAAGACCGTTCATGATTGCTGCTGCAAGCTTACTTCTGAATGGATCCCACGCCCTAAACTCTTCATCTTTAATTTTTACTAATTTTTCTTTATAGACTTGGTTCCCCGGGACTAGATTAATCGTAGCTAGTCTTTTTTCACCATCTATTTTAACCCAGAAAATATTATCTTCTTCGTTTTCCAAACTTTCTCTTTTTTCCTTTCTTCCAATCGTCCCTTTGCTTACCTTCTCCGCCAAATTTTCTTCCACCTTGTGGACGATCTCCACCAAATTTTCTTCCGCCCTGTGGACGATCTCCTCCAAATCCCCTTTGCCCTCTTGAATGACCGCTATCATATTGTTTGGCTCTTAGAGTTTCTTTTTCACTTGGTTCTTTGTATTTTTCACCTATCTCGGTAATTCTTACATTTAATTTCTCAAATAACATCTGATTCTTACCAGCACCATAAACATCTACACGAGCAGCAATTGCTGCTTTGGCTGCAATTGCCCTTGCAATCTTACCACGTTGCCATCTTGGTGCAGCGTGTACCAAAGTATGCTGAAAAAGCAATCCATGTTTTGGTGGCTGTGCTCCGGTTTTAAGAGAGCGGAAAAGTGCTTTCTCAGCTCCGAGAATCTGTATAGTGCTTGCAGGCATTGATGATAGTCTTTTAAGACTTCCAGCTCTTGCAAGAATTCTTGCTCCAACTGCAGTTCCAAGTATGCCCGCAATGTTTGGAGCTATAGCTTCCATTTGAGTTTCTACATGTTTTTCTAAATTACTACGCAATTCAAAAAGTTCCAAAATCTGTTTTGCAATTGCTTGAACAATGGCTAGATTTTCATCTGAAATCTGTCCGCCCTTACTTTTATTCTGTAAGAGAGAAAGCATTTCCACTTTTGTTTCTGGAAATCCTGCATCTGTGTAAACACTTTGAGTAATGTTATCTCTTTTACCAGCTAGAACAATTTTTGAGTAGCCTATTATGCTATCAATAATATTGTCAAGCTCTGGAAAATGTAATCCGTACCACTCTCGGAGCCTAGAACTAAGTGCATTTATTATCTTGTCAGTTTCATCCAATGTGTTTATTGCCTGAATTATGTGCAAATCAGGACTTTCCGAAGTTTCAGTCACTCTGGATGAAGAAAGCTGAATAGCAAAGTCTCTCAGCTTTGTTCTTGCATCTGACTCATCTTTTGCAAAACCAGAATCAACAAGGACTCTCAGCTTTGATGATTGTATGTGTTCTATCTTGGATTCTTCCATTAATTCAGAATCTATTGAATTTTTTTTCAAAATCTTTAACAATGAAGAATCATTAACAAAAATTCCAGAAATAATTTTTGAAAGTGCTTCTTGTAATTGAGTAATATCTGATTTTTCATTTTTTATTTCAACATATTCTTTTGCAGGGTTTAAAAATGGAATAGATTTTACACATGTATTTTCATTAAATACTGCAATTCCTAATTCTGTTAAAATAACAAAATGCATATTCACAGTTTTCCAACGCCTTACTAAAAAAGGTAACATTCTAGGCGGGCTTTACATTAACTGTTATAAGAGAACAATTTTTTATAATTAGAAGTGAAGCCTGATATCTCAACTGAAGTGGGTGCGATTAAGATTGAACGACCAACAATGCTTGCATCTGGAATTCTGGGTATCTCACTTGATGTTTTTGATCGACTATATAAAGACGGAGCAGGGGCAGTAGTTACAAAATCACTAAGCAAAGAACCTTGGGAAGGTTATCCAAACCCTACTGTTGTTGGCGTAAAAACAGGTTATCTTAACGCCGTAGGTCTTTCAAATCCAGGAGCTCCATATTTTGCAAAAATGATTTCGTTAAACAAAACAGTTCCGATAATTGTAAGCCTTGTTGGTTCAATTCCTGAAGACTTTGTTTTTATGATTAAACAATTTGAAAATGTCAAAATTCTTGGATACGAGCTTAACTTGTCATGTCCTCATGTGGAAAAAGTAGGACTAGAGGTAGGAGATGATCCTGAACTTGTACATAAAATAGTAAAATCTGTAAAATCACATTCGCAAGTTCCGGTAATAGCAAAAGTAGGATTGGGTTCTTCAGACTATTTGGAAACCGTCAGAATAGCTTGTGAGTCTGGTGTTGATGCAATTACTGCAATTAACACGGTTCGTGCCATGGCAATAGATGTAGAAACAACCAGACCCATTCTTAGTCACAAAATAGGAGGTCTGTCTGGCTCTGCAATAAAACCAATTGCAGTAAGATGTGTTTATGAGATTTCCTCAAAGTTTGATATTCCTGTTATTGGGTGTGGAGGAGTATCAAGCTGGGAAGATGCAATTGAATTCATACTTGCTGGTGCTAGTGCAGTACAAATTGGTAGTGCGCTAGTAGACAAATGGGTTGGTGTATTTTCAGAAATTAATAGCGGCATATCCAAATACATGGAAAAGAAAAATTTTTCAAAGATAAAGGAGATAGTTGGAATTGCAAAGAAATTCTGATGTACCAACAATTGTAAAGATAGAAAAAATAATAGATGAAACTCCCACCGTGCGAACATTGGTCTTCTCAGACGAAGTTCTTTCTAATGTTTTACCTGGACAATTTGCTATGGTTTGGATTCCTGGAATAAATGAACTTCCTATGAGCGTAATGATATCGCAGGAAAAAGGAAAGGCTGCATTTACTGTAAGAAAGCACGGTATAGCATCAACTGAACTTTATTCACTCAAAGCAGGAGAACAAATTGGAGTTAGGGGTCCATACGGGAATTCTTTTACCATAAAGCAAGGCAAGATTCTGCTTGTGGGAGGGGGTACGGGTTTAGTTCCATTGATGCGCCTGCTAACATTTCTTAAAAAAACAGATGACGTTACATTACTTATTGGTTCAAAAACAAAAAATGAAGTATTTTTTGAAAAAATGGCAAATCAAATTCTTGAATATAATAAACATCAAGTAATTGTAGCTACAGAAGACGGTTCATATGGAAAATCTGGACTTGTAACACAGGTAGTGGAAAATTTACTCTCTGAAACAAAATTTGATGCAGTTTATACCTGCGGGCCAGAAAAAATGATGCACAAAGTAGTGCAACTGGCATCGTCAAAAAACATCCATGTTCAAGCAAGTATTGAAAGAATGATGAAATGCGGTATGGGTATATGTGGGAGCTGTTGTTTTGGCGAAGTTCTGGCATGTAGAGACGGTACTGTCTTTGATGGTAAATACCTCCTCACAAACAAAGAATTTGGTCTCACTCATAGAAATAAGGCAGGAATGCTTGAAGACTACTAAACCTTGCTTGGAAATACTGGAAAGGTTAAAAAGTCATTAGAATCACTCAAAACTTGAAAATTGGCTCATCCGAAAATTGTTTTGACAGCTGATCGTACCCTAATGTCGCCTTATCGTGGAATTTCTCTAGCTACTTTCTTTGGCTGTGCGCCAGCTATCGATCCTCATAGACCAAAAAATAGCTTTTGGTATTATATCCTCAAAGATCAGGTGACTCCAAAGGTTCTGTTTGATTTCATATGTAACCCAATTGGTCACAAAAATGGTATTGCTGATTTTGCACCATATGGATTAAGGAAAGTAGAGGCTGCACTTTTGCGAGATGGCTTTAAGCGCGAAGATGTAGTTGTAGCACATCCAGATCATGTAGAGAAATTCATTGGTCCAGAAACCCAAGTAGTAGGAACCTATGAAATGGATCCTCTGGGAATGGGACCAGTAACTATGACCTTCACATATGGTCGCAAACAAATGTCCTATGACGAATTTTACAACAGAGACTTGCACTTAAGAATTAATGCTGCAAAGAAAAAAAATGGCAGCAACGCCAAAGTAATTGCTGGTGCATCTGGCACTTGGCAGTATAATTATGATCCAAAAAAAATTCAAGAATATGGACTATATGCAGTTCTAGAAGGTGAGTTGGGAGGTATCGGTCCAGAAATTGATGGACATGCAGGAGAGTTTTTCAATCACCTAATGAACGGAGATTTTGAAAACATGAATCCTTTTGCAAAAAGCGATTTTAAAGTTGACATTAAAGAATTTGGAAAAGATGAAAACAAATATCATGGAAGATTTGTCCATTATTGGGACGAGCCTGAAATTGATGAAATTCCTAACATAGTTGAGCCCAGTATGCACGGAATGGTTGAGGTAATGCGAGGCTGTGGCAGAGGCTGCAAGTTTTGTGATGTTACACTAAGACCATTACGATACTACCCTCCAGAGAAAGTCAAACAGGAAATAGAAATCAACATAAAAAAAGGCGGTGCAAAATCTGCATGGCTTCATAGCGATGATATTTTTGTCTATGGATTGGATCCAAGAAAAACCAAAAACATGGCTCCTAACAGAGATGCTCTAGAAGATCTTTTCACTGCAGTAATGTCCACTGGAATTGGACATACTAACCCAACACATGGCACATTAGCAGGAGCAATCGCAGATGAAAAACTGATTCCAAATATTTCAAAAATTATCAAGGCAGCTGCAGATAATCTGATAGGAATTCAATGTGGGTTTGAAACAGGAAGTCTTAGATTAATTGGTAAATATGCAGATAGAAAACTTTCGCCATACAAACCAGAAGAATGGCACTGGGTTGTAAAAGAAGGAGTAAAAACACTTAATGAAAATCACTGGATTCCTGCATTTACATTGATTATGGGATTAGATAACGATGAAACCGAGGATGATGCATGGGAGACAATTAGAATAATCAGTGAATTAGAGCAAGAACAGCCAGAATCCATGTTTACCGCAACTCCGCTAACATTTGTTCCAATTGGGTTGTTAGAAAAATCACAATTCTTTGATATAGGAAATGAAATGGATGCAGCACAACTTGGTGTCATGTACAAGACTTGGCAACACAACTTCAAATATGGAATTCAAAAATTCATGAACAAGACTGGACCTAACAGCTCATTTAGGAAAAAGGCATTTACTGGTTTAGCAAGAACATTGGGTGGAGTGCCATTAAGTGCAATGGAAAAATATGCAAGACGAAAAGGCAGAGAACACGAGCAAGTTATTGAGAAAATCAAAGCAAAATATTGGTAGATCCAAATACATAAATTGAATTAGAGAAAAGTTGATTCGTGCCAACACACGGTTCGCTTACAAAAGCAGGAAAAGTTAGAGGCCAAACACCAAAGGTCCCAGCAAGAGAAAGGCATGGAATTATTTCCAGCATGAGAAATAGAGAAAATTTTAGAAAAAGATTTCAATTAAAAAGAGTTCCTGGACAAAACAAACCAGGACAACGAAGAAAGAGAAAGTAGCATAATAAATTCTGTTAAAATTATAACCATATCTGTAAATTAGTTTTTTACAATAAAGTGTAATTTTTTAGTACATACCATGATACATTATAGTTTTTTCACCACAAGACAGCGATTGCATGAGCTACGAAGAAATATCCATAGAGGAAATGTGGAAAGCAATTGAAAGTTTTGGTATTGATCGTAGAATGTTAGAAAAAACAAACCCAAGTAATCAAAAAATCAAAGATCTATATCAGTCGATAAAAAGCAAAAAATAATAGAATCATCAGACTGAAAATTTTCAGGTCAACTAAACTACAAATTATACAAAACCATGGAAATCAATTTAGTTGATTGCGTAAAGACATTTGATAAAAGAATAGTTATGTTGGCAATTCAGGCAACAAACATGGCAGAAGAAACTCCAGTAAAAAAATCATTCATTCAGGAATTTATGGAATTTTTACAAAAGTTTTCGGTAATTGGACTAGCAATTGCTTTTGTTATTGGTCAGGCAGCTTCCAAGTTAATTAGTTCATTTGTAAATGATATCATAACTCCATTCATAGGATTACTTACGCCAGATGTTGGAGATTTGAACAAAATAGGAATTACTATTGGCAAATCCACATTTTCATATGGCGATCTTATTTCAAATGTAATAAACTTCCTAATAATTGCAGTTGTAGTTTTCTTGGCTTACAAACAACTTTCTAAGGTTGGCTTGATGAAAGATCCGCCTGTAAATAAATAAAAATTCTACAACTGCAGATCATATGATCCTTACATCATACTCTTATATCATTACGTACAACTCATTGTACCTATAATGTCAACAACTGGATCGTGTAAAAAGTGTGGATATCAAGCAAGGCCTAGAAGAGATTATCATGTTGATATGGACGTACCAGTTTGTCCAAAATGTAATAATGAATTAACCTAGAACAGAAATATTCAACTTGTAAGATGACAGAATTAAGGATAGTGTTTTATGAATTTTAATCAAATCATTTTTTCAAAAAATCAACTAAAATAGTTTTAGTTTAATTTTAGAAAATTCTGATTGTTTCCAACCATGGGAATAGTTAAAACCTTGTGTTAGAAAGTGAATAGTGGTGTGGTTAGGCAATAGTACGGTTTAGTGAACTTCATAAAAATGCACTAATATCAACCATAGAAATTGTTTTAATGAGTTTGGGAAATACCAAGTATAATCTTGTTATAGCCAAACTTGAAGCCTACAACCAAGCGATGAGGGATTCCTACAAAGATCCAGAAGTTCTAAAAATTGTCCTAAAGTCAGTATATGGATCTGAATATGATCACATCATTAATGAGATCAAACTACATCTAGGTGAAATAGTCAACGAAGATGGCATACCAGAATTTTTTAAAATCATGGAAAGTTAACAGACAGACTAGACCAATTCACATTCGTCATATCCACTTGAAAGGTGACATGAACAATAACAAGATGGAGAGAATGAATGGAGAGTTTAGAGATAGAGAAAAGGTTGTGAGAGGAATCAAAACAAAGGATTCTGTTCTCATTAATGGCTATCAGATGTATCACAATTACTTACGCCCACACATGGGATTAGAAGGAAAGACGCCTGCCGAAGCCTGCGGAGTAAAGATTGAAGGAGATAACAAGTGGTTAACTCTGATACAAAATGCTAGTAGGAGAGAAGCTTGACGGTCTATGAGTGTCCGTTATGTAAGATCAAGCTAGACCTTGATTATGATTATCAATTAAGATATTTTTGGTGTGATGATTGTATGGAAAGAATTAGAAGATATTGGAAACCCTTGAATATTTGTAGCTCATAATATTTCTATGAGTAAGCTTGAGGAATTAAAGAACCACTCAGAATTTAAGAAATTCCTACTCGATAATTTTCTTGCAATGATAAACGAACTTGTTGAACAAGAGACCCAAGTAGTAAATAATTATTATAACAATCGTACGATGCCATTTGATTTATACAACTTGACATTAAGAGAAATCCAAACAAAAATCCAATGTAAAAAGGAAGTATATCTACGCTTAACAGATGAAGAACTAGAATAGATATTTTTATCAACCGAAGTAAACAGCGAAAAAAATCTACGAAATCAACCTACAAGGTAACAGTTCCATAAAACAGGTTCTGTAAACTTGATGGCTCATTGGTTGGCAACTTCTTTTTGTCAACCATCGGCTCATTTTTACTGCAACCTAAGATTCATGCTAATGAATTTTGGGGATTGTGGGTTTACTGAAAGACAGTCTAGCCATTGCTTTCTTCATTTCGATCATAAGTATAATGATGATTACTGGAAGTCTTACGATATTTGGTCTTCAAACCAATGCGGAATCTATACTTGGAGTAAAAATTGGGTATTATGGAGCAACTGCTTTATCTTGCCCATTTTTAGTGATCATGTTATTATTCGGCTTCTGCATGAAACCATGATCTATTGATAAATCAAAAATGGACAAATCGACTAGCATGGGGAGTTTTAATTATTTTTAGTATAGCCATAATCGTAGTTCTTTGCATTTTTGTTCCCAAAATATTTGATGATTATAAGGAAACACAAAAACCTGAACCAAAGCCTAATTGGCTTAATATTCATAAAATATCATCACCTAAAATGATTAAATCGGCATACATGCAAGCAGTCGCAACATACAGAACAATTGATGATTTTACAGTTGGAAATCCAATCACTTATGGCATTGCTATTGTAACTAATAATACAGATTATTTTACAGAAGTGATTGGAGTAAATTCTACAGATATATTTTATTCTTCATTGGGGGATCATGATTCTCAAGCAAGTGCAGATAATCTTTTGGGTCTTGAAAGAACCCCAATGAAAGATGTTGGATATAGTGATTTATTTAATTTTACACATAACGATATTTTCCTTACTGCAAACGGTACAATAACACCTGTAGCCGAAGGAGAACAAAATGTAACGGTATTATTTTTTTCAGGTAAACATGTTTACGATGGATATTATGAACTTAGACCGCTACCAATCTCATCAGGATTATCAAAATTACAGGCAGAAACTAATAGAAGTTTGCAAAAAGAAATTGCTCAAACTAACCTTACAAATGATACTGTTTTGGCATTAACGATAGTCGTTGTTTTTGCTATTCCAATAGGTCTTGCAGTGGAATATCGTATTGAACGACATTTTTATGAATTAGAAAAAAAAGACAATGCTTCAGATTCACTTCCTAGGTTTTTCTAAGATACTCACTAAGAATTACTCGGATAGTCTCAGCTACAGTCGCTAACATTCTCTCTTTGCGTTCCTTCTCTAATACTCGTTCCATTTCCTCAGGCACAGATACTAGGATTCGTTTCATTTGCATATACCTAATGATAACTATCGATATATTTATTAATATCGCTAACTACTATATCAATAGATATAGAATGAAATCACTAACAAACAACAGACAAGAAAAAGGAAAAGAGATAGCCCTTAATCCTAATGTTCAGATTCTAAGAATTAGCGATAATCTCTATCATGTCAAATCTCAAACAACAAAAAGAGAGTATGATGTCATATCAACAGAATCAGGTTGGATCTGCGGATGCCCTGACCACACTTATAGAAAGATTTGTTGCAAGCATATTCACGCAGTTGAATTTAGTATCAGGCTTCGAGAACAAGTGAGAAAAGAAAACGCAGTAACAATAGAGCAACTAAACGTTTCAGTTTGTCCTCATTGCAATTCTGATAAAATAGTAAAGCATGGAATAAGACACAATGAAAATTTTGATATTCAAAGATGGTTCTGCAATGAATGTAACAAGTGGTTTAGTTTCAATATTGGTTTTGAAAACATGCGAGCAAATTCACAGGCAGTAACATCAGCAATGCAACTCTACTTTACAGGCGAATCTCTAAGATCAATTCAAAAGTTCTTGAGATTGCAAGGTGTAAACGTATCACATCAGGCTATTTACAAATGGATTAAAAAATACACTAAACTCATGGAAAATTATCTATCAAAGATTACTCCACAAGTAGGCGACACATGGCGAGCCGATGAAGTCTGGGTTAAAGTAAAAGGCGATATGAAATACCTTTTTGCATTAATGGATGATGAGACTCGTTTTTGGATAGCAAAAGAGGTTGCAAATTCCAAAGAAAAGCATGATGCAAGTACGTTATTCAAACAGGCAAAAGAGGTAACTGGAACAAAGCCAAAGGTGATAATCACAGATGGATTGAGAAGCTATGCAGATGCGTATAACAAGGAATTTCGAACACAACAAAATCCTAGAACAGTTCACATAAAGCAAATTAGATTGCAAGGACAAAGGAACAATAACAAAATGGAAAGGCTAAATGGAGAGTTTAGAGATCGTGAGAAAGTAGTAAGGGGAATCAAGAAAGATGATTCTCCATTGATTTCAGGTTATCAAATTTATCACAATTACATTAGACCTCACATGGCATTAGACGGTAAGACGCCATCAGAAGTTTGCGGAATTACAATTCAAGGTAACGATAAATGGAAAACTTTGATTCAGAAGGCTAGCTTATGAATAATTATGTAAGGTTTGGATGGGCATTTTTGAGTGTAGGAGGCTTTATTTTATTTATTTTTTTGGTAAATGATCTTCCAAATGCATGTATCAATCCACCTCAGTCATCCTCTCATTTTCCTCCTGATACCAAAGCTCCAGTAGAAAGATGCTGGCTTATCTTTGCACATTTTCCAGAAATAATAATCAGTATTGCAATGATCATAACAGGAATTGTTTTAAGGTCAGTAGGTCGTAAGAAATGATATTGGATAGGTTATCAAATGAGCCGACAGTTGACACGATGAAAAAATCAGGGGATGTGCTGTCAAGTTGACAGAACCATAAAACAACAAGTTTAATAGGTACTCGTACCGTACCATACGGTAAGATGGATGAAGTAAGATTAGACAGTTTAGATGGGGTCGGCCCAGTAACTACCAAGAAGCTAAATGATGCAGGTATTCATAACATAATGGATCTGCTAGTGAGAGGTCCAGTGGATATAGCAGAGATCACTGGAATGGAATTTGATACTGCGGCAAAACTAGTAACCAAAGCAAGAGAGTCTCTTATTGAATCTGGACAACTTCAAAAAGAATTTGTTAGTGCTACTGAAATTTATAAAAGAAGACAGGATATTGGAAAGGTTTCTACTGATACAAATGCATTAGATATGTTATTTGACGGTGGAATTGAAACACAAGCTGTCACAGAAGTTTATGGTGAATTTGGTTCTGGAAAAACACAGTTTTGTCATACAATGTGCGTGAATGTTCAAAAACCAAAAGAAGAAGGCGGTCTAGATGGAGGAGTTTTGTATATTGATACTGAAAATACATTCAGACCTGAAAGAATTGTTTCTATTGCAAAAGCAAAAGGTCTTGATCCAGCAAAAGCATTAGATAGAATTATTGTTGCCAAAGCATACAATAGCTCACACCAAGAGCTAATAATGCAAGAAGCAGGCACAGTAATAGAAGAAAATAAAATTAAACTAATTGTAGTTGATTCCGCAGTAGGATTGTTTAGATCGGAATATCTGGGAAGAGGAACACTTTCTATTAGACAGCAAAGATTGAACAAATTCATGCATCTTCTAACAAGAACTGCTGAAACATACAATGTTGCTGCCATTGCAACAAACCAAGTAATGTCATCCCCAGATACATTCTTTGGTGACCCGACACGTCCAATTGGAGGAAACGTTGTTGCACATTCAAGCACATACAGGGTGTACTTTAAGAAATCTGGAAAGAAGAGGATTGCAAGAATGGTTGACAGTCCACATCATCCAGAACAAGAAGTAATATTCACTCTGACCGAAGCTGGTGTATCAGATCCAGAAGAAGAATCAAAGAAGAAAAAGAAAGACGAATCTGAGGAATAGACACACACCTCATTTTTCCTTGTTTTAAGGAATAGTACAGATGATTATCTATAATTAAGATCTAAACATGCCAAAATAACTAGTAAGTGTTAAATTATGGACAACTCAAGTCTTTACGAATATGACTACAAAGAAACCACATGGTCGTTCTCATGGATTCATGCACAAGTCACGTTCTGTCATGACCAAGGATAGAATAAGAGGAGTATCTTTCCTAATGAGAACATTTGTCAAAGGAGACAAGGCTCTTGTAATCATAGATCCTTCACAACACAAAGCATTGCCACATCGAAGATACCATGGCAAAGTTGGAACTATAACAAGTGTTGGACGCAGAGTTGTAACAATGGATGTTAAGCTAGGTAATAAAACAAAAACTCTCATAACAAGATTAGATCATATAAAACCATTTGGTGTATAAACATGGAAGAGATAAAAAAGAAACAACCAATTTCTGTATCTGAAGTTAAAGAAATTATGGAAAAATCTGATCCAGAATCTATGGATCAAATACAAAGATGGACATTTGACTATGTATCCAAATTTGCAAAAATTGACGGAAAGGCTGCAAAAAAACTCAAGCAACAACTTGTTAAAGAATGTGGAATTACAGAAGAGGAAGCAGTAGAAATTGTAAATAACCTCCCAAGTACAGAGGCAGAGTTACGTGCATTTACCTTTGGCTGGAAAAAACTAATTCTAGCAGAAACGCTAGAAAAAATGTTAAAAATTATCAAGGAGAACGTGTAAGTCCACTAAGGAGTAGATGTTCTTGGAAAGAACTCAACCTAGAAAATACGAAGAGTACGCATACGTTTTAGATTTTGTAATGCGAGGCAAATCTTCTACAGTACGAGGACGAGACGGAATCATAGTAACTGCACTAGGCGAAGAAAGATTAACAATTCTGGAATTACTTGCATTACCCAACTCTACGTTTGAGATTGGGGAAAGAGTGTACATTGGAAAAGAAGGACGTACAAAAATACTATCAGTTTTGGGTAGATTAGAATATAATGAAATATCGTCAGCCGCACAAAGCGAGCTTTCAGGCGTAGTAGAAAAAATTGTCATACAAAACGAACAACGATTTATAGACTATCTAAATAATGCACAACCACTTACTCCAAGGATCCATGCGCTAGAATTAATCCCAGGAATAGGAAAAACATACATGAAAACAATGCTTGCAGAAAGAGAAAAGAAAAAGTTTACCGACTTTAAGGACTTGCAAGACAGAGTAGGACTCAAAGAACCAATAAAGCAAATCGCAAAGAGAATACTTGAAGAAATTACTGGCGAGACCAGAATGAATCTCTTTGTGAGACGATGAAAAAGCGACAATTACTTGGACAACATTTTCTGGTTTCTCAATCAACTGCAAAATCTATTGTTGATTCTGCAGAAATAACAAAAAAAGATACAGTTCTTGAAATTGGCACCGGTAGAGGAATCATGATTCCACACTTGTGTCATGTGGCAAAAAAAGTGATATCTGTGGAAAAAGATAAGGAATTATATTCACAAGCATTAGAAAAGTTTGAGAATTTTCCTAATCTAACACTAAAACAAGGAGATGGTTTTAAGATGGATCTTGATTTTACAATTTTTGTATCAAATCTTCCATACTCTGAGAGCAGAAACGCCATAGAATGGTTAACTCAAAAAAAATTCTCTCATGGGATAATTATGGTACAAAAGGAATTTGCTGAAAAACTTGTAGCAAAGCCAGGAAGCAAAAACCACAAGGCAATAACCGTGATTGCAAATCATTGTACAGAAATTAAGCACATGATGGATGTGAAAAGATCCGATTTTTCCCCCCAGCCAAAGGTAGAATCTGTTATACTAAAATTGACTAAAAAACAACAGATCTCAAAAGACCTCATACATACAGTAAACAAGCTTTTTTCATACAGGAGAAAGACGCTCCATAATGTTGCTAAACAATTTGGAATTTTGGTTCACTCTGACAAAAGATTTGAAGACTTGACAAATGGTGAAATAATTGATCTTGCAAAACAAATCAATAAAAACTGAATATTATTCTCCAGCAGAGGATACGTTATTTTTTGCAAATCACATCCAAAATGAAAAAGGAAAATCTGCCCTTGACATTGGCACTGGTTCTGGATATCTTGCAAATATTTTATTGCCAAACTTTGAGGTTGTAATAGCAACTGACATTAGCTTTGATGCAACAAGGAAAGCTTACCAATTAATCCAAAATTGCATCTGTTGTAATTCTGCAGACCCGATTATTATGAAATTTGATCTTGTCATTTGCAACATGCCATATCTGCCCTCTGAAAAAATTATTGATCCAGCAGTTGATGGTCTAGGTGAGGGATTGGTAATTCCACTTCAAATAATAAAATCAGCAAAAAATGTCATAAAAAAAGGAGGCAAAATGATATACTTGACGTCATCACTTGCAAATCACAAAAAGTTATTGGAGAGGACTGAACATCTAGGATTTCATGCAAGGATAGTGGCAACAAAGAAAATGTTTTTTGAAGAATTGATCCTAGTTGAAGCCGTTTTAAAATGAGAATTATAATTATTCCATTAAATCATGATAGCATTTTAATGAGACTTTACATCAAATAATACCATGAAAGCTACTTTTGGAGCAGGCTGCTTTTGGCATGTTGAAGCATTATTTCGACAGGTAAAAGGAGTAAAATCCACAACAGTAGGATATCTTGGAGGTTCTCTCAAAGATCCAACCTATGAAGATGTGTGCTCTGGGCAAACTGGACATGCTGAAGTAGTTCAAATAGAATATGACCCAAACATGGTATCATATAATGATCTTCTTACAGTCTTTTGGAATAACCATGACCCAACCACATTAAACAGACAAGGTCCAGATGTAGGAGATCAATATAGATCTGCTATATTTTTCTACGATGCAGAACAAGAAGAAACTGCAAAAATTTCAAAGGAAAAATTACAAAACTCTGACAAATTCAAGGGAAGGAAAATTGTTACTGAAATCATACCTGCATCTTCGTTTTACAAAGCGGAAGATTATCATCAGCAATATTTTGAAAAGTGCGGACTACATTAAACAAACTCGATTTTCATTATTGATAATATTTTATTTTCTCAGTTTTTGTGATGCTGTTTGTGCTATGACTTCGGCCATCTTTGAGGTTGTGGCATTACCGCCAATATCAAAGGTAACGTACTTGCCTTCGTTGATTACTTGTTCTGTTGCAGAAAATATTGCTTCTTTTATTTGAGATTCTCCCAAATATTCAAGCATCCATGCACCAGATAAGATAGCGGCAGTTGGGTTTACTTTGTTTTGACCCTTAAATGAAGGTGCACTTCCATGTGCTGCCTCAAACATGGCATAAGAGTCTCCCATGTTTGCAGAATAAACTAATCCTATGGAACCAATTATTCCAGAGGCCAATTCTGATATTATATCCATAAACAAGTTTGTACTTATTAGAACAGAACCGTTGAACTGTTCAGGTTTTATCACTAGCTGCTGGGTCATGTTGTCAATGTACAACTCCTCAACATTAATTCCAGGATTTGCTCTTGCTGCTTTTTCAACTTCCTCCCAAAACATTCCATCCGTAACTTTGAGAATATTTCTCTTTGTGATTGCTACAATCTTTTTCAAATTATATTGTTTTGCCCATGAAAATGCCGAGTTTATGAATCGACTACTTCCATGACGCGTTATTTTTCTAATTGCTATTGCTGCCTCTTCAGATATCTTGAACTCTATTCCTGTGTACAAGCCCTCCGTAGCTTCCCTAAAACATACAAAATTCAGTTCTTTGGTTGGTGATAATCTCTGGTATGTTTTGATCGGTCTGATGTTGGAGTATAGTTCAAATTTTTGCCTAAGAGTGACTGCTACACTTCTTGGTGCATTTGGTATTGGAATTGTTGTAGTGGGACCTTTAAAACATGCGTTAGTTTCTCCAAGTAATTTCATGGTGGAATCTGGAATGTATGTCACATCCCGACGAGCATTTTTTTCCCACTGTTCAGATCCTGCTTCACACAAGATTAATTCAGTTTGGGTATTGCATGATTTTAGTACATGTAACATTGCATCAACAATTTCAGGACCTATTCCATCTCCTTTCATTACTGAAGCTCTTTTTCCCAAAACATGCGAAATTGCAGATCCAGTATATTTAACTCTAACTAGAAATTTTCATAACTCTAGTCAGGTCAATTAATTTTAAAACAAAAGCTAATCCTTAAACAATGATTTAACATTGGTAAATTCAATATGAAAATAGTACAAATTTCAGATATTCATGTTGGTTCCCAATTCCAAGAAGAAGTTTTTGATACTGTGGTAGATGAGGTAAATGAACTGGCGCCTTCTGCCATACTTGTAACTGGAGATCTTACCAATGAGGGATTACTCAAAGAATATGAAAAATGCAAAGTAAAGTTCTCAAAGTTTGATGCAGAAAAAATCATTACAATTAGCGGTAATCATGATTATAGAAACACTGGATATCTATTATTCAAAAAATACTTTCCATTTGATGCAGTAAACGAGCTTGATGATAATACCGTCCTGATAACTTTGGGTACGGCAAGACCAGACAGGGATGAAGGTGAGGTTGGATACAGACAAAATTTGTGGCTGGAACGTACGTTGAAAAAATACGAGAAAAAGAACAAGATTGTTGCCATGCATCACCATCTTGTAGGCGTACCTGATACTGGAACTGACAGAGTGACAGTAATTGATGCTGGTGATGTATTAAGAACTGTACTTTCAGGAAAAGTTGATCTTATTTTATGTGGTCACAAACACAGACCTTGGATTTGGAATTTTGGCAATCTTTTGATTGCAAATGCAGGAACCGCTTCATCAGAAAGAATGCGTGGATTATTTGAGAACACATACAATATCATAACAATTGAAAAAAACAAAATCAAAATTGATTTAAAAATTGTAGGAGGAAAACAAATTCCAATGCAAGATCTTGTTGCACACTACAAGCGTTTTGGTGAAGAGTAAGCTAGATTAATTAACAGATCTAATTTCAGCACCTGTATGCGGGGGTCGCCTAGCCTGGTAGGGCGTGGGATTGCTAATCCCATGTCCGTAAGGACCCGTGGGTTCGAATCCCACTCCCCGCGCTTTTTGCGATCAAACACTTAGACTTAATAATGCGATTTTGAGAATCAAAAATGATGGTAAGGCGCAAAACTGTAAAACCAAAGTCAAGCGGCCCAAGAAACGTTACCACCGGGTTATGTCCAAAATGCGGAACAATTGGCAAGATTTTGATTATAGGTCTGACTGGCAGTGAGAAGGGTAAATGTCAAGCCTGTAACGCTGAATTTGTATTATAGCAAAAACTGACAATTACCTCAATAAAATAAACCATAAATTTTTAAGATCAATTTCCAACCCTAAAATGGGTATGACAGATAACGAGGAATCAATTTATGAACGAGTGGCAAGACTTGAGGACGAAATTGCTACATTGAGAAGCGAAATGGACGTTCTAAAAGGTACATTACGCAACAAAATAATTCGATATGAGCATAAATTGATAAAACAAGGCACTGACGTTGAATCTATTGTTGATTAAATTTTTCTTTAATGTTTCTTATTAAATCCAAAACATAGTCAACATCATCAGCTTCTGGTGCAATCTCAAGATACCTGTTCAAAGATCTTAATGCAAGTTCATACTTTAACTGTCTTGATTCCAAAATTCCTTTGTCCCTTATCTCTTCTGGTGATTCTGGCTCGATCCCAAGTATCATGTTTATGCAGTGAAGTGCCATGGTGTAGTTAAATGACTGTGTGTAAGAATTCTTCAAATTTCTGCCTATTCTAATAAGAATATGTTCTGGTCTAATTTCATTTAAAAAATCTGGTGAAAATTCCACACTGCCGCCATAATTCCTATCTAGTATTTCTTGCAAATCTTCAATAGAAAGCAGTCTACCTTTATTGAAAGGATCTAAAATTAATTCCTCGGAATATTTTACAAGAAAATGACTAGGAAAACCCACAGGACGTAAATCCAATCCTATGTGACTTGCAAGTTGTATGTATATGATGGAAAGTGTTATTGGTATTCCGCTTTTTTTATCCAGTACAACATTTAGAAAATTATTTTTTGGGTTGTAGTAATCATCACTGTCCCCAGTAAACCCTAATCCATCAAACATGTATTCGTTTAACATAGAAACAAGATAGGTAGGATTCTTTACTTCAGAAAGAGAGTTTTTCAGATCTTCTCCCATTGAATGTAACTTTTGAATATAATCACTTATGTTAAGATCTGGATATTCAAGAGTCTGGGATAGTTTTAGACATTTTTCAACCAAGGTGTATCTGGGATTTGTTGCAAAAGATATCCAGTCTGCAACAAGTGGATCAAAATCTTGACTCATAATCTTTTCAGGTATGTTTCTGGATTTTTTAACTCTCTAGTTGTTGGCGGATTATCAATTAATGTTCGATAGGTATCTCTGCCCATCTTTGAAAATACAGATGATGTGAAATCCATTCCCATGCTCTTTCTTACTTGGTATGAGGAAATGTCGGTATTTGCAAAGGTTACAAGATAATCCTGAAACTCCTTGTCATCTTTTAATATGTTTTGAACTGCAAACTCTGCCATTCCCTCCATTGTGGAAAACGCAGCATGATGAATTTGGATTGGTTTTAGCCATCGTTGATAAATATCTAAAAGCTGCGGTAACATCTCAGAAATTTTAGGATCTATTGTGACCTTGGTAAAAGTCATCACGTCAGGACCAAGAACTCCTACGATAAAAGTATCCGGATTTAACATGAAAAATAGATTTGCTCTTCTTGCTATTGGAAATTCTTCTGGTACCGGAGGTAACTGCAAATATTCAGAAAGCTTGTTGACTGTACTGTCATCTATCGATAAAATTATTTTTGCTAATTCTTCATTTATGGCATTTACTTCCATGACTGCCTTTTTGTTAATATCATGTAAATTGCCTTGAATTGCATGAATTTGTTCTTCTAGTATAGTCATCTTTAACGCACCAACATATCCTGAATTTACATATGCAAATTTGGTCTCATATGGTTCTCCTTGTTTTTGTAGTATGATTTGGGGATAACTAGAGAGCACAAACTTGTTCAAAAATATTGTAGAATTTAGATAATCACCATAAGTTGTAGATATCTTTGAGATGTATGATTTTGCATATGTGGAATAGACAAGAAATTTTATAGGATCTTTTTTCATGAGCTGTGCCATCTTGTCGCTATTTTCATGAGCTATAGCGGTAAAAAGTTCGTTAACAAACTCAACAGAATCTTTTGTAGGGAATACTTTTTTTCCCTTTAATTGTTTTAATTCAATTAAATCCAAAAATTCTAAATTTGTTTCTGATGGAACAGAAATACCGGTAAACTGGGAAACTTTTTCTGCCAACTTTGGGAAAATATTCCTTGATAGCGTATCTATATCTTCAAACTTGATTGTTGTTGGTAGTGCTTGAATAGCCTTTGAAAGAGACTTTGTAATGTCTTTTTCCTCGTTTATTTCAACTGAGAGCTGATCCAATAATGCTAGTGCAAACTCGTCAAATTCTTCCATCTTACTCGTGATAAATGTGAACCAATTTAACATTAACTTTGAGATTTTAAAGTAGCAGAATTAGCAGAAAATTACGAACAAGACGAAAAATTCGAAGAATTTCAGAATTAAATGCGTAAAGACAGGTCTTGTAATCTGATTTATCTGTCTCTGTCCCAATGACAGTCGCAATTACATCCCTTTTGGCATTTTATTCGTTTACAATCAGAGCAAATGTTTTGTCGCCAAAAATGATCAGAACCCATACAATTGTTAGTAGCTACAATTAGATAGATTTTGTGTATAAAAGTAAAGAGGCAGTATGGGACTTGGTTGGCTCAAATGCGATTTTAGCAATCAAAAATTATCGCCAAAATTTCTTTTTAAAAAGATGCATGCTTATCAAATCCATCCTAAACTCACAGAGAAGAATGTTTTACAGATTGTAAAAATCTCATATAGATGTGACCAACATATGCAATTCACAGTCAACTAATATACTAGATTTCTTATTACTAGTAAGGAGTGATAAGAAAATTTGAAATTCTATATTGAATTTGAACCATGTAAAGAATGCAAAGATATGATTAGAGAATTTGAAAACTCTGACGAAACTCAAATACATGAAGACTCTAAAAAATTTTTACGACACATCACATACAATCACAGCGAGATAGTACAAGCTATAGTCAAAGATTTCCCAAAGGAAGCAAAACGGGAAGACTTTTCTTGGTTCAAATAAAATCTTCCTAAACTTTCCCTCTTGTTTTAATCATATCGTATCATAGAATGTATTAAACTAGATTTTAGGGAGTACCGGGGGTGGGTTTCGAACCCACGACCTCCAGATTATGAGTATTACCCTTTGTGTGGACTGGCACTCTAGGCCAGGCTGAGCTACCCCGGCACAGATTACGCCTGATTTTTTATGCAATTAAATGTAATTGTTAGGATACACGCGGATTCAAAATATGGGCAGATTTAATTTTTGTTGGAAAAAGGATTAGACCTTTTCTCAGGTCACAGTTTTTTATCTTTTTTTTGCTTTTGCTTTTGATTTAGATTTTGCTTTGGCTTTTGCCATGTAAAGTCTCTCTTTACACCGCTATTAAGTGCTATGAAATGTGTTAATTATCAAATTAAGAGAGTAAAATTTTTGATAATTTGATAAATTACATCACTTTTTATTGGACGAAATTATACCAACAAACAAGAAAGGAGGTGCAACGATGAGTTATAA